>PKYU01000215.1 GCA_003132765.1 Chitinophagaceae bacterium
CGAATATCACACGGGTTACCGTGCATTCTCGCGGGAAATATTGCAACGTATAAACTATGAAGTGAATTCAGAAGATTTTGTTTTTGATAATGAGATGTTATCGCAGATCATTTATCTTGGTTATGAGATTGCAGAAATCACCTGCCCGACGAGGTATTTTGAAGAAGCTTCGAGTATTAACCTGCAGCGGAGTATAACCTATGGGCTGGGTGTGCTGAGGGTATCTGTAGTACATCGTTTATGCAAATTGGGTTTGATGAAAAGAAAGATGTATCAGCCGGTTTCGAAATAAAAAAGGTCCGGCATTGATATTNNTTAATAGAATCAGAAAATACAGTATCAGGAGATCCCGGAATTACAACTTATAAAATTATCAACATTAGGGTACCATGATGCGCTTAAGCAAAATTCAGGTCGGTTTACTCATCGCTATTATCGCAGCGGTTTTTTTTATTCCTTTCCTGGGAAGAGTCCATTTGTTTGATTGGGATGAAGTGAATTTTGCGGAGTGCTCGCGTGAAATGATTAAGATGGATGATTACAGCCGGGTGTATATCAACTTCAAANNTTCAAACCCTTCTGGGAAAAGCCACCCATGTTTTTCTGGATGCAGAGTACAGCAATGAAAATTTTTGGCGTCACTGAATTTGCAGCCCGTTTTCCCAACGCTATTTGCGGTATTATAACCTTACTCGTCGTATTTTTTTGCGGAAGCAAAATTTATGATACTAAATTCGGCATATTATGGGCATTGGCTTTTGGTGGCTCGCTTTTCCCAAATATGTATTTTAAGTCAGGTATTATTGATCCATGGTTTAACCTATTCACCTTTTTATCCTTATATAATTTTATCTTATATCACTGGGTCAGAAACGGTTTTGATAAACCAGGGCTTAAGAAACGTCCAATATATTATGTTTTATGGTCCGGCATTTTTATGGGACTTGCCATCTTAACCAAAGGCCAGGTATCGCTTATGATCTTTTTACTGGCCTTAGGCGTTTATTTTATTTACAACAGAATTAGCATGTATTTTAACTGGTGGCATGCCATTCTATATTTGATAATTGCAGCCGCAGTGACATCTACCTGGTACGGTTATGAAACTATTAAAAACGGCCCGTGGTTTGTAACCGAATTTTTAAAATACCAATACAGGCTATTCACTACACACGATGCCGGGCAGAAAGGGTTTTTTGGCTATCATTATATTGTATTGCTGTTCGGATGTTTTCCCGCTTCCCTGCTGGCAATACCTTCATTTTTTAAATCAACCTATACCGGCAGGTTTGACAAGGATTTCAAAAAATGGATGCAGATTTTTTTCTGGGTAATCACTGTTTTATTCACCATCGTTCAGTCCCGCATTATACATTACTCCTCTATGGCATGGTTTCCCGTTACCTTCCTTGCGGCTTATTCAATTTACAAATGGGATCTGAAACAGATGGTATATAAAAAATATGTGGGAGTTTTAATTGCTATTATAGGCGGCATTATTTCATTGTTTATACTTTCATTGCCTTATGTGGCCATGAACCTTAATAGGCTTGCTCCTTATGTAAAAGATAAATTTGTAAACGCAATGATACAGGCCGATGTCCATTGGAGCGGACTGGAAGGAATTGTTGGGTTATTAATGATTGTTTCCATTATTATTGGAATCAAGAGCCTTGCAAAGGGGAAATTTCAAAAAGCCGCGTGGACCTTATTTGGTGGAACAGCTATCGTAATTTTTTTAGCAACAGCCATTATCGTTCCAAAAGTAGAGAGATACACTCAGGGAGCAGCTATCGACTTTTTTATACAAAGGCAGGGGGAAGATTGTTATGTAAACACATTGGGCTATTTCAGCTATGCTCAACTTTTTTATGTAAAAAAAGAGAGACCGGTAAACCCGAAGTCTTATGATGAGCAATGGCTCCTCACCGGCGATATTGACAAGCCTGCCTATTTTGTATCGAAGGTGGACCGGATGGATAGCNNGTTATATATTTTTGAAGAGAGACGTGAATAAGTGAGTTGTGATTCAGAGATGGTCAGTAGTTAGTTCATGAACTCTACTCCCAATTCATTAATCACTTTTTTTTCCGGAAAAAAACTTCAATATTTTACTTATGATCTTATCATTTGCGCCAAGTCGTCCTTTAATTGCTGTATATGTCGCTACCATCGCATTATCAATCTTCACCATAATTTTTTTGCTTCCTTCCCCGGGCCGGGCCTGGTAATAAGTTGCACGCCTGAAAGGCTTGTCTTCAATAGAATAATAATACAATGCTATAGATCTTCTGAAAACACCTTCCGGGCAGGTCATTGGTTCCGGGTGGCCATGATATGAATCTGCATCTGTATTAAAAATTACACAGCGGTTAAACACCGGAGAAACTTTCACTTCGCAGGCTTTCATTTTCGTATCCCACAACTCCAATTTCCCGCCCCATTCATCCTTCCAGTCTTTATTCAGGTAAACCAGTACATTCACCCGGCGCTGCCAGTTGCGGTGGTGGGGATGAACTGTAAAATCTGCATGAATATTCAGGTATCCGCCCCTGGTAGATTGGTGAATGCCGCCACCCTNNACCCTCAAGAAAGTCATCTTTTTGAAGATTATTGATGCCCGTGAGCTTACTGAGAAAATTTAGAAACTCAGGCGAGTTTAATTCATTAATAGTTGCTTTGATAGTTTCAGGTAATGCGTCCAGTTTATTTAAACCTTTCTTTTTTTCGTTATAATGCGTATAATTGATCCATCCATCAGCTTCATTCAATATATTAAACTCTCTGATGCATTCATCCGGCACCTCCGGATTCAAGAAATTTTCCAACACAATATGCGGATATGGACTTGCCGATTGATATTGATTACTTAATTCAGAAAGGTCTCCGTTCCATTTTATAAAGTCGAATATTTGAGTAGCCGTTTGCACTTTAATATATTTAATTTTCAAAGATAATTCATTGAAAAATATTTTTTGAAAGACTAAGCAACTGCTTTGTTAACCAAAGAAGCAGCCTCGCTCAGCAAAATAGCAGACTGTACCTTAAGGCCGCTTTTATCAATTAGTTCCTTAGCCACTTCAGCATTTGTACCCTGAAGCCTTACAATTATGGGAATAGAAATAGTTCCAATTGACTGGTAGGCATCTATAACACCCTGGGCTACACGATCACAGCGTACAATACCTCCAAAAATATTAATTAGGATAGCCTTCACTTTAGGATCTTTTAAGATGATCCTGAAGCCTGCTTCCACGGTTTGTGCATTTGCTGTACCCCCTACATCAAGGAAATTAGCGGGCTCCCCACCGCTCAATTTTATCATATCCATAGTAGCCATGGCTAGTCCAGCACCATTTACCATGCATCCAACATTTCCATCAAGTTTTACAAAATTCAGGTTGAATTTCGCTGCTTCCACTTCCGTAGGGTCCTCTTCAGAAATATCCCGTAAAACTGCAATATCAGGGTGGCGCATCAGTGCATTGTCATCGATATTCATTTTGCAATCAACCGCAATAATTTTATTATCACTGGTTTTAAATAGCGGATTAATTTCGAGCATACTGCAATCCAGGCCTACATATGCATCGTATAAATTTGTTACAAATTTTACGCAATTTTTAAAAGCATTCCCTTTTAAACCGAGGTTATACCCGATTTTTCTTGCCTGAAACGCAGGCAACCCCCCACTGGGATGAACCCATTCTTTAAATATTTTTTCCGGGGTATTGTGTGCCACATCTTCAATATTAACACCCCCTTCAGTACTGTACATGATTACGTTCTTTCCTTTTGCCCTGTCCAGCAAAACAGATAAATAAATTTCCTTCACTTCTTCAGGCCCTTCGTAGTAAACATCCTGCGCTACCAATATTTTATTTACCACTTTTCCAGCCACACCCGTTTGTACCGTCACCAAAGTACCCCCTAAAATATTATGAGCTATCGTGCTTAACTGATCAGCATTTTTAGCCACTGCCACANNCTTTTCCTCTTCCTCCGGCATGTGCGTGTGCTTTTATTACTGCAAACTTGCTTCCGTACTGGCTGTTAATATAGCGGTAGGCTTCCTCAGCGGCCGCAACTGTATTGCATGCAATTCCTTCCTGGATAGGCACATTATATCTTTTCAATAATTCTTTGGCCTGGTATTCATGTAAGTTCATATATCAACTTTTGAGCGAAGATAAAGTCAAAATGGTAAATCGAATAAAGTTTTGAATGAAGGGCAAAATATTAAGGAAGGGGGTTTAATCACCTTCAATAAAATTTATATTACCGGTAAATTCACCACTTAAATTGCATGACATCATATTTTAATATAGATAGGTTTTGAAAGAGAACTATCCTAATATATCAGAATCTTGAAAATTCCTTTAAGATCAATCTTCACTATTCAAACCAATCGGCAATAAAAACATTAATAACCCGGCCCCCGCCATTATTACGGTTACTGCTGAAGAGAATTTTTTTTCCATCAGGACTAAACATCGGAAATGCGTCAAAGCCCTTATCACGGCTTATTTTTTCCAGTCCTTTTCCGTTGATATCTGTTATATACATGTTGAAAGGGAATCCCCTGGCATATTCATGATTACTACAAAAAATAATATGTTTTCCATCGGGTGTAAAGTTTGGAGCCCAATTCGCTTTATCAAGAAATGTGATTTGATGAGCATCACTTCCGTCAGCATTAGCTACAAACACTTCCATGCTGGTCGGCGCCACAAGTCCCTGGGATAGCAGATTTTTATAATCTTCTATCTCTTCTTTCGTTTTAGGCCTGCTGGCCCTCCATACAATTTTTTTCCCATCCGGGCTGAACCAGGCGCCACCATCATAACCAAGCGTATTGGTTATTTGCTTTACATTTTTCCCATCCATATCCATCGTATATAGATCCAGGTCACCATTTCGCATAGATGTAAAAATAATTTTATCACCTTTCGGGGAAATAGTTGCTTCAGCATCATATCCTTTTGTATCAGTAAGTTGCTTAATGATATGACCATTAGTATCAGCTTCAAAGATGTCATAGCTTTCATATACCGGCCAGATGTACCTTTTCAGCTTTTCTTTATCGGGAACAGGAGGGCAATCCTTTGAGACAAGATGAGTGGAGGCATAAAGGATGTGCCTGCCATCAGGGTAAAAATAAGAACAGGTAGTTCGCCCCTTACCAGTGCTAACTAATTTTGGTGTAAAAGATTCGCCGGGTTTTTCCGGAATTTTGCCCATCCATATCTGGTCGCACAGAATCCCTTTTTGGGGATTCATTCGCTGGAAAATAATGTACTTCCCATCAAAACTAAAATATGCTTCTGCATTGTCGCCTCCGAACGTAAGCTGGCGAACATTCTTAAAATGCTGCTCTTCCGGATAACGAAGGGTATCTGTATTATTGGCATCTGAATTTTGAGCTGCAACCTTAACTGTATTTAAGAGAGCAGAGGAAAACAGAATTATAAATGAAATGTAATTCCGGGTCATAGCAATGATGTTAAATTATTGTGCAATTTAGCCAAACTTTATATTTGTCCATCTAATTCTATATGGTAATCCATATTAAGGATTGTAAATTTGTTTCATGATAAAAAGAAATTCGGGTATTATATTTTGTTCAATTTTTATTTTTATTGCATCCTGCAACAATAGCCCGAATGAAAAACCAAATGCTCCTGCTACTGTAAATCCTGAGGAAGCATTAAAACAGGCAATAGGACAATATCCTGATTCGCTTATCCTCGTACAAAACTTAATTGAATTTTACAGGGAAAACGGCGAGTATGATTCTGCGTTAAACCTAACAGACGCACAGATAAAAAAAGATAGTGGCAACGCTTTTCTCTGGAATATGAAAGCAACCCTGCATTTTCAAAATGACGATACTATTAATGCAATTAAATCCCTGGAGCATGCCATATACCTCTATCCCCTTCCTGAATACCTTGTCGCACTCGGAACAGTGTATGCTGAGTTAAAAAACTCGAGATCATTGATTATTGCAGATAGTCTGCTGAAAGCCGACAGGATGAAGTCAGGGAAAGATGCCATGTTCATAAAAGGGTTGTATTACAGTTATAATAATGATAAACCTAAAGCAATAAATTATTTTGACAGCAGCCTTGCAATGGATTTTACCTATATGTTTGCGTATCGCGAAAAAGCAATCGCCTTATATGACTTAGGGAAATACCAGGAAGCTTTAAGCGTCTTACGCAAGGCCGTTACCCTTCAAAATAATTTTGACGAAGGATATTACTGGATNNTGGATGGGGAAAACCTATGAAAAGCTTGGAAAAAAGCAGGATGCCATCCAAAGTTTTCAGACAGCGCTCCTCTATGACAAGAATTTTTTGGAAGCTCGTCAATCCCTTGACAGCCTCCAATAATAATGATTAGAATAATTGTATTAGTTTCGATAAAAGCCCGCAAACAAAAACTATAAACTTATCATACTTAACTATTAAAATGCCTATCATAGCCCCGTCAATTTTAGCCGCTGATTTCTTACACCTGAGCGATGCCTGCAAGATCGTAAATGAAAGTTCCGCCGATTGGTTTCACCTGGATGTAATGGATGGAAGGTTTGTTCCGAGTATCAGTTATGGAATGTCATTCATTAAACAGCTGAAAAAAGAAGGAAAAAAATATTTTGATGTTCATCTGATGATTCTGGAACCGGAGAAGTATGCAGCGGAATTCAAAGATTCAGGCGCAGATGGACTTACGGTTCACCTGGAAGCCTGCCCTAATTTACACCGTAACATTCAACAGATAAAGTCATTGGGCATGAATGCAGGTGTGGCTATTAACCCGCATTCCCCCATCTTTTTACTGAAAGATATCATTGGTGATATCGAACTGGTAAATGTCATGAGTGTGAACCCCGGCTTTGGGGGGCAGACTTTCATTCCGCATTCTATTCAAAAGATAAAAGATTTAAAAAGCTTAATACTGGCATCCGGTTCTTCAGCCAAAATTGAAGTAGATGGCGGGGTATCTTTAGATAATGCAAAAGAAATACTTGATGCAGGGGCCGATGTCCTTGTTGCAGGTCATGCAGTTTTCGGATCTCCTAATCCTAAAGACACGATCAGGAAGTTCAAGAATATGTGATGAAGCTGAGTCTACATTTTTTCCTGTATTTGTTTTAGCACATCAGCAATCTGAAACATCCAGTTTTTTTGACTCGTATCCCAGTTATATTTCTTTGTAATTAGATCTTCCATCATCTGACGTGCCTCCATAGCCTGCTCTTCTGAATAAAAACAATTAATCCATTTCCTGTCAACCTGTTTAGGGCCCTGCACATAAACGGCACCCTGGTACCATTTGAAGCATGATGGCAGGCCTACAAAATCAATTTCGTTAATGGTGCTTACCGCATTGCCCATGAAAAAGTATTCATAAAACTTCACACATTCTTTAAGCCTTTCTTTTAAAGCTTCCGGATTTTCCGCTGATTTTGGCTTTAGCTCCCAGTGGGTGTTAATTTTATTAAATGGATTTNNGATTTTACATGTAATGTGGTAGTATGGTCTTTTTCCACCCTGCGCAGAGTCATTATATTTCCTGATGTATCCTGGATAGTATATACTGCTTTTTTGCCATCATCAAACCGAGCATCAATCTCTTTGCCATTAAGAACAAATTTTCCGTAACGCATAGTAGCCTTAGGATTTTCGAGTAACGTAGAATCCGTCATGAATATGATACCCGGAATATATAAACCTCCATCCGGTTGCTGACCAATTAGGTCCCTGTATGTGGGGTTTTCAGCGTCAGTAACCTCCCAATACCGGCAAAGGCGGTGAAATGGATCTTGAGGTTCAGTTAATTTTCCCTCCGCTGCTTTTTCTTCCTTATTTGATTGCACCGTATTGCATGCCGGAGTTATAAAAAAGATCGGTGATATAATTAGAAAAAAAATATTTTTCATGTTTCAAAAATAATAAAATTGAAAGGGAACGGTTACAATATATAATTCATAAAATATTATCTTCACCCCATGAGAATAGTGGCTGCAGTAATTTTTGTATTGATCAGTCTTTCATCATTTTCACANNAAAATGAAAATCCTATGAAGGGGGTTAGCATTACAATCCTGGGAAAACAAAATGGTATCGTCACTTCTGATTCAGGAACCTACCGGTTGAAAGTGCCTGCAGACAAAGCCTTTGCCCTGTTGTTCTCATTTTCAGGTTACCGGGAAGAGCAAAAAAAATTTTTTTTAAGTGAAAATGAAGAAGAGAATGTTGTAGTTAGACTTTACAATAGCAGCAAATTGCTAAACCCTGTTGTAATAAGTGACCAGCAGGATAGAACAGAGACAGGCCTTGTAAAAATAAATCCCAAAAGTGCCATGACTCTCCCAAGTGCCACAGGAGGAGTGGAAGGATTAATTAAAATACTGGTTGGCAGCAATAATGAAATCACATCCCAGTATTCGGTGCGTGGTGGAAACTATGATGAAAATCTCATTTATATAAATGATTTTGAAATTTACCGTCCTTACCTGGTGAGCAATGCGCAACAGGAAGGCCTTAGTTTCATCAACCCTGAACTTGTAAAAAATATTAGTTTTTATACCGGCGGATTCCAGGCCAAATATGGAGATAAAATAAGCAGTGTACTCGATATTCAATATAAAAAACCTACTACATTTAGTGGTTCAGTTTACATCAGTTTGCTAGAGCAGGGTTTTCATCTCGAAGGATCTTCAAAAAACCAGAAACTTTCCTGGTTATTTGGAGTTCGCAGCAAAACAAATAAAGATCTGCTGAGCAGCCAGGAAGTCCAGGGAAATTATGTTCCCTCCGCAGCAGATGTTCAGGGTTTGGTTACCTACCAATTTTCAAAGAAATTAGAACTTGAAATTTTAGGGATAGCGTCGGGTTCAAAATTTACCCTGATTCCACAGTCTGCACAAAAATCCTCAGCAGTTTTTTCCCCTCTTTTTACTGCCGACCTTGCGCTCGATATATTTTTCAGCGGACAGGAAATAGATAATTACAATACGAATCTTATAGGTCTCAGCCTGAATCAATATGTCAGCAAAAAATTAAAATTAAAGGGGATGGCAAGCCACTATGCGGATAATGAAAATGAAAATTATGATATTACAGGGGTTTACCTCTTTGGAGAAAGAGATTTTGATAAGACAAGCTCAACCTATGGAGAAATAATCAATCCGCTTGGAGCGGGTCTCTACCAGGATTATGCACGTAACTCACTGAATATTGAAGTGTATAATTTTAGTCATAAAGGCAGTTTTGATAAAGGAAAACATTTCATTCAATGGGGCGCAAGTTTTGACCATACCATCATTCATGATAAGCTGAATGAATGGGAATTACAGGACAGCGCAGGGTATTCATTGCCGTATAATCCAAATATGCTCAATCTAAGTAGTGTTACGAAATCATCTGCAAATCTGAACATTGATAAGTACAGTGGATACGTGCAAGACAACATACGCCTTGGCGATGCCACTAGGCATGTAACCCTGCAGGCAGGGGTAAGATTTAATTATAATTCGCTAAATGGTGAATTTATAGTTAGTCCCAGGGTGCAGGTAAGTTATAAACCTGATTGGGAAAAAGATATTGTTTTCAAAGCTTCCGCAGGCATCTATGATCAGCCACCTTTTTACCGCGAAATGAGAGGATATTCCGGAATTGTAAACTCAGCATTAAAAAGCCAAAAGAGCAAGCAGATAGTTGCAGGCTTCGATTATAATCTGTCTACGGGCGAACACCCGATGAGAATAACTACCGAAGCCTATTATAAATCACTTAAGGATGTAGACATTTATGATATTGATAATGTACGCATCCAGTATTATGGTAATAACAATGCGGTAGCCTATGCTGCAGGACTGGAAACAAGGCTTTATACAGAATTGGTTAAGGATGCTGAAAGCTGGCTCAGTATAGGCATTGGACAGACAAAAGAAAAACTGGATAATGATTATTATTATCTCTATACAAATGCGGCCGGTCAAATAATCACTTCCACAACAACCGACCAGGTAGTGTCAGATAGTTTGAAGAAGGAGGTTGGATATGTAAGAAGGCCGACTGACAGGAGACTTACGCTGGGTCTATTTTTGCAGGATTATTTAAGTACCAATAAAAATTTTAAGTTGCATCTGAATATGATTTATGGCAGCAATATGCCTTATAATATTCCCAACAGCGTCCGATACAGGGATGCATTGATCATAGAACCTTATATAAGAGTAGATATCGGATTCAGCGCTTTATTACTTAGTGAAAAATCCTTAAGACGCAGCCACTCTCCTTTCCGTGGTTTTGAAAATATCTGGGCCAGCATGGAAGTTTTCAACCTGATTGACCGCGCCAATGTGATTTCTTACCAGCTTATCAAAGACTTTGCAAATAACACTTTTGCTATCCCCAACCGTTTAACGCCAAGGCTGATAAATTTTAAATTATTAGCCAGGTTTTAAAAGTAAATTGTTTCAAAATATTATGTATGCGAATTCCTTCATCAATTTTTTTCTTATTGACATTAATAGTTGAATTCTCCTGTTCCGGGACCCGACAGGCAATTACTACAAATAATTCAACCCATCTAAAATTTCTTGGCGAATACATTATTCCTCATAATAAAGAATTTAAAGGAACNNCTACTATCGGTGGACTATCGGGTATTGATTATGATCCCAAAAAAGAACTCTATTATCTAATATCAGATGACCGGTCAGATTACAATCCGGCAAGGTTTTATGAAGCAAAGATTATGATCGGGAAAAATAAAATTGACAGTGTCTTTTTTGTTGACGTAAAATTGCTGAAAGATATGCGTAGCAATTTCTACCCAAATTCAAAAAGCGATCCTTACCATACCCCTGACCCTGAAGCGCTTCGTTACGATCCCCGAAAAAATATATTCGTCTGGAGTAGCGAAGGAGAGCGAATCGTGAAGCCAAATAAAATTGTGCTTGAAGACCCCGCGGTAACTGAAGTTGATACAAATGGAAACTATATAGATACATTTCGTTTGCCTCCACAGCTTCAAATGCGGGAAACTGAAGAAGGGCCACGGCAAAATGGCGTTTTTGAAGGGCTTACGTTTGCAAATAATTACAAAACGTTGTTTGTAAATGTGGAAGAACCTTTATATAATGATGGTCCGCGGGCAGGTATAAATGATTCCACGGGGATTACAAGAATTCTTAAGTTCAGCATGGCTTCCAAAAAACCGGTGGCACAATACGCCTATAGGATAGACGCGGTTGCGCACGTTCCCGAGCCGGAAAATGCCTTTGAAATAAATGGTATTCCAGATATTTTGACTGTTGGGAAAAATAAATTACTGGTAATAGAACGCAGTTTTTCTG
>PKYU01000043.1 GCA_003132765.1 Chitinophagaceae bacterium
CCTGTATTTCAAAAAAGATGATCTGCAAAAGGTACTCTTCGTAAATAATATCGCCGGAAAATTTTACCCCATGAAAAAAATTCCTGAGGATCAACGGTACCTTAAAATTTTTATTTGGCTGAATGATAGACGACCTAAAAATAAATTGGAACTTTTTGAGTAATCAACTTGAAACAGGGTTTCAGAAAATTTTCATTTAATTATTAGGCGGAAGGTCCGGAAATGTTTTTCGTTATTGATCATCTTCTTTCTCATTCATCAATTTCACATCAGGAAAAAGCGAGACGACCAGCAACAGAATACAGCTGGCAACAAGCAAGTAAATTCCGTATTTTTTTTCGGGGCAATACGCATTATAGCAGGAAGTGAATAATATATACGTTTTGATTAAATAGCCAATATTCAGCGCACATAAAAAGACATGTGTTCTCTTGGCAAATACTTTATCAGATAGAATCAAAAGAGCGGATAATATTGCAATAAATGCGAAGAAAATACCCGGTTTGCCATATATATTTTGCTCCGAAAAAAAACCGGTAAAATTTTTATTAAGGTCAGCATAATAAGTCCACGGCAAAAAACAACTACCGAACAATAATGCACTGGCAAACCAGCCAATAATTTTATAATTCTTCATATTTGAAATTGAGGCGAGAAGTTAGAAAGCATCCTTGAATTCATTATTAATTTTTCCTTGCGATTTTTTAATTGATATGTTATTAATAAGAAAAGGATTTGAATTGTTGTAGAGGTAAAAGTAAGAATATAATATTCATTTTTTCTAGGGACAAGGATCCAACAAAATCATTTTTATGCTATTGAATTTCCTCAACAATTTTTGATTAATTACCATCAACTTTTTTGTTGTATTAGAAAATGCTTCCCGCCAATATTAGGAAGAAAGCCTGTTATCAATCCTATCAAGGGTAGAAATGCGCAAATTTTATAAACAAAAAAAATGCTGGTGTGGTCCGCCAAAACTCCCAGAACTGCAGAGCCAATTCCGCCCATTCCAAAAGCAAAGCCAAAAAACAATCCTGAAACCATACCTACTTTCCCAGGTAATAATTCCTGGGCATATACTAGTATAGCTGAAAAAGCAGAAGAAAGTATGAAACCTATGACCACAGAAAGGATACTTGTCCAGAATAAATTGGCATAAGGCAGGAATAGTGTGAAAGGCGTTACCCCTAAAATGGAAAACCAAATAACATATTTTCTGCCAAACCGGTCGCCAAGCGGCCCCCCGATAAAAGTGCCTGCTGCTACTGCTGCTAAAAAGATGAAAAGATGAATCTGGGAACTTTGCACGGATACCCCAAACTTATTGATTAAAAAAAACGTAAAATAGCTGGTCATACTGGCGAGATAGAAGTATTTTGAAAATATTAGCAGTAACAGGATGACTATAGAAAAAATAATTTTCTTTTTTGAAAAAAGCTTTGTATTTACTTCACCATGATCAATCCGTCTTGGTTTTATAAGATGCAGATTAGTTTTATACCAGTAACCGATTTTGGTAAGGAAGAAAATGGCAATTAATGCCAAAAGACAAAAATATAAAATGTGAGTGCTCCCGTAAGGCACAATTATCAACGCCGCCAGCAGGGGTCCTATGGCGCTACCTGTATTTCCTCCAACCTGGAAAATTGATTGAGCCAATCCTCGTTTACCACCTGAAGCCATATACGCAACTTTTGAAGCCTCCGGATGAAATATGGAAGAGCCTATTCCTATAAGTCCAACTGATATAAGGGTGGTTGCAAAACTCCTGGAAAAAGATAAAAATATCAACCCGCTAAGTGTGAAACTCATGCCAACAGGCAAGGAAAATGGTTTTGGATTCTGATCAGTATAATAGCCTACAAATGGCTGAAAAAGAGACGCAGTGATTTGAAAGGTGAATGTAATGAGTCCAATTTGCGCATAACTCAGTTGGTAAGAATTTTTTAAAACCGGGTATAATGACGGAATTAATGATTGTATGGAATCATTGAGCAAATGAGAAAAACTAATACTTAGTAAAATCGGAAATACGGTGGCCCTGGCAACACTTCCCGCGCTAATTGTTTTCTGATACACTGGCCTGCTCATAAATTTAATTTCTCAAAAATAGGCAAATCAAAAAAGAGAAGAATTTAAAAGAAGTAATCAGGATTATCCCATCCCTTCCACAAGGATCATTCTTGTAGTTGCAGCTCCCTGACGGATAACTTTTGCAGGAGCATATTCTTCAGAATTCCACCATTGCTTTGCATGTTCCGCATCAGGGAATTGTAATACCACTACACGACCGGGCTCCCAATCCCCTTCAAGTACCACCGAATTGCCACCTCTTACAAGAAATTTGCCCTTATATGCGGCTATCGATGCAGGTGTAAGTTTCTTATATGCTTCATACGCTTCAGGGTCTTTAATAGCGACATCAACTATAACAAAGGCTGGCATAAAATAAATTTAAGAATTGGTATTTATTAAAAAGACTTTTTAACAATGTACAGGGTATATGTATAAATCGATTTCCCCATGAGGATTCTATAAAAATTATATTTTTTCATTGCAATTTCTGAAAATATTCTAAAGACCTGAAAAATAATCATAACCCTGCTCGTACCAATAATCAGGTGGCCTTTCATTACTGAAAAACATCGNNATGATTAACCGAATTGGGTAACCCTGATTCATAGGCAGTGGCTTTCCATTCATTTCATAGCAAAGAATTGTTTGAGGATGCATCATGCTCGGCATATCTATACCTACATAATATTTTTTATCTGGAGTTTCAAGGCCAACGTAATTCATTTTAGTCTGAAGATCCAGGTGATATTTTGCAGCAAAATCACTGAATTTTACACCAGCCCAATGAGTGACCTGGCTCCATCCTTCAATACATTTGAAGTCAAAAATAATTTCGGTTTTTGGTAATGCCTTAATATCGTCAAGAGTTAAAAAGAGCGTATCACCTGCATTCCTGATTAGGCGGAGTTTCCAGGTGGATGGATCAAAATCCTTATTCATTCCAACGTCTCCATTTACTCTCACGTGCTGCACAGCCTCACTAATCGGATAGGTTTCGGCAAGATGCTGATCGCTAAGGAAATTTGAAAAAAAAGTTCCATTAAAATTCAGAACGTTACGTAAAGTTTTTGGAGTATGGGCTACCTTAGGTTGCTCACGAAGATTCTTCCAGACGAGAAAAGCGGTAAGGAGCAGAAGAATAAAGATGAGGAATGAAACAAGAGTTTTTCTTCTTAATTTTTTTTCAGGAATCAATATTTCTCGTCCGTAGTTCATTTTTCGTTTGATTTAACTGGTTCCTGGTTGTTCTCAGGTAAAATCTCTTCTTTTCTCTTAGCATTATCCGGGTTATCCCCACTTTCTGCTGAACTTTTTGATTGAGTAATACCTTCATCTTGCATGCTTGCATCTGATATCCCATTATCCTCATCGATCATTTCTACATTTCCGGCAGGGTCCTGGCCGCTCCTGTTTATAATCGGAACACCAGCAGGTTGAAAACTCAGGTCTTTATTCTCCTTAAGAACATCCAGGCCCGTAACCATACTTCTGAAATTATTCCATCCTTCAAGGATCACCTGCACAATATGAACCACGAAAAACAAAGTGAAAAGAATAGTTAATATAAAATGTTCAGAACGTGCCCATTCATAGCCGCCTAAAAGTGAACACAAGGTGTGGAACTGTATTGGTTTATAAATAGAAAGGCCTGTGAGCAAAGAGCCGAGCCCCATAACGATAACCCCGGTATAAGCAATTCTTTGCGCAGCATTGTATTTTTTTTGTAGTGGTGCAGCTTTCTTTATGTGTAGATCATGTAAAACCACCTGGAAGGATTCTTTAAGGGACTTTTTATTTGGAATAATAAGACGCCATTCGCCCGAAAAAGCAACGTACATTACATATAAAAATCCATTGATGGCAAACAGCCACATAAAGACAAAATGCAGGCTCATTCCTTCTGCTAACCTGAATGGAATATTTAGGGCTTTATAAAAAGAATGAGGAAAAAATTTCAGAACTGTGGTATCTCCCCACCCCAGTCTGTAAACATCATTGGCCCAATAAATCAAAAGGCCACTCCAAATCATTATGGCGATCACCAGAAAATTTATCCAGTGAAACCAGCGAATTGCTAAAGGATGTTTCTTTATTACCCTTTTCATACAGCCAAATTAATTTATTTTTTGTTTTTTCAATTTTAAGTTTTTTGCAATCGGCACCTATATTTTAGAGAATTGTAAAAAAATTGGAAAGCTTATTAATTTGTAATCTTATTGATTAGCTAAAATGATAAACCTATATTTTGTATATACGGTTAAAAACCTTTTTAAGTTTCATTTGTTTATTTCCGATCAAAGACAATTAAATATATGGGTGTATGGAGACAGGTGGCAGAATATTTATGGATCAAAAAGCGTGATCCAAATACTCCTCATACAAAATGGATAGGGTATATGCATGGCATGAACCGTATCTCTATTTTGCTATTTTTATTGGCGATCATTATAATGATCATAAGGCTGATCATGGGATAAATTGCAGCATCCCTCGGGCCAATGAATTATGTTTGCAAAAACATTGAATCCCAAAGATGAATTCCACGGAAATTCAGGATGACGCTGAAGAACTGTTCGAAAAGCTCACGATTGTTGCTGCCCTGGGGCAGGAGCCATTACGAATTGATAAATTTCTGATGAATCGTATTGAAGGCGCCACAAGAAATAAAATCCAGNNAGGCAATTGAAGGAGAAAGAGTTTTGGTGAACGATCACCCGGTAAAGGCAAATTACAAGGTTAGGCCAAATGACAAAATTGTAATTTATGAGACGTCTCTCCCGGAAAGCACTGAAATAGTTCCCGAAAATATTCCTTTAAAAATTGTTTATGAAGATGCTGACCTGATGGTAATTGAAAAGGTGGCAGGTATGGTTGTGCATCCCGGAAGTGGCAATCCTTCAGGCACTTTGGTAAATGCAGTTGCATGGCATTTAAAACAGCAAAATCCGGGCATAAATGAAACCGACCTGGCTCGCTTTAACCTGGTCTACCGGATTGATAAAAACACCACTGGTTTGCTGGTGATGGCCAAAACGCCGAAGGCGATGACTAACCTGGCCAAACAATTTTATGACCACACGGTTCACAGAAGGTACGTTACATTGGTCTGGGGGGATTTCGAAGAAAATGAAGGGATGATTAATAATCATGTTGGCCGCCATCAAAGATTCAGGAAGTTATTTACAACTTACCCTGACGGCGAATATGGCAAAGAAGCAATTACTCATTATAAGGTTTTGGAAAGATTTAATTATGTAACGCTTGTGGAATGCAGGCTGGAAACCGGCCGTACCCACCAGATACGTGTTCACATGCAATCCATCGGCCATCCTCTTTTTAATGATGACACGTATGGAGGCGACAGAATTGTAAAGGGTACTGTTTTTACCAAATACAAACAGTTTGTGGAAAATTGCTTTGCACTATGTCCGCGTCATGCGTTACATGCGCAGCAATTGGGATTCATTCATCCTGTTACAAGAGAACAAATTCATTTTGAAAGTCCATTGCCGGAAGATATGGAAGCTGTTATTGAAAAGTGGAGGAAGTATACCGTGAGCAGGAATTCCTGATCCTTTTTTAGGTTATAAAACTAAATTAATTGATAACTGAAAAATAATTTAATCGCATTGTGAATGGACAAGATCATCTTACAAAATCAAACAAGGTAGCTGTAAATATCCCATGTTCCCTTTTTTTAAAAATAACTTTCCAGTTGCCATTATATCTAAGCAGTGAAGGGACGAGAAGATTACCCACTTTTGTCATTTGAACTTCCATATTCACATCAAAATCATACACGCCTGCGTCATAACTAAGTGAATA
>PKYU01000268.1 GCA_003132765.1 Chitinophagaceae bacterium
TTACTTTTTCAGCAGTTAGCGTATATAATTCCTTTTCATCTTTCGAATTGGAAGGTTCAGGTAATTGATTGTTCTCTTTTGCATAATCAGTTAATTCTCTTTCCTCCCCAACCAGGCTTTTATCTAACTGGTGTATTAAGGCAGCTTCGATAAAAAAATAATAAAACACCGCACTCAACAGCAGCACAATGATTGTTGCCACTAAGTTTACGCTATTATATTTTGAAAGGAGCTTCATGTTATCGAAAATTTATAACCCATTCCGTAAACAGATTTAATGTAATCTGAATCACCTGCATCTGTTAATTTTTTTCTTAAATTTTTTATGTGGGTATAAATAAAATCGTTGTTGCCTTCCATATCATCTCCCCATAAATGTTCAGCAATAGCATTTTTTGAAATTACCCTGTTTTTGTTACTTACAAAATATAATAGTAATTCATATTCTTTCCTGGTAAGATCGAGAACTTTATTTTTTATGGTAACTGTTTTGGCTCTTGAATCAATAGTAATATTTTCAAATATTAATAAATTGTTTCCATCAAAATTTTTACGCCGTATGATGGCGGCCACTCTTGCACTTAATTCAGAGAGATGAAATGGCTTGGACAAATAATCATCAGCTCCCAATGTAAGGCCTGTTACCTTATCGTCTAAAGAATTTTTAGCTGAAATGATCAATACGCCATCCATTTTATTGTTGGCTTTCAATTCTCTTAAAAGATCAAGCCCGTTGCCGCCGGGAATTGTAATATCAAGAAGAATGCAATCATAATCATACACATCAATCTTTTCCAACGCTGTATTAAAGTCAGAAGCTGCTTCGCAAATATAATCCTCACCTTTCAGGTAAGTGGCGATACCATCACTTAATTCCTTTTCATCTTCTACAATCAAAATTTTCAATTGGTATATTTTTTTGAAAAATTACGAAATGAATCTGAAGGTATTTTGAAGAATTGTGTTGCAAGTTAATATTACCTTGCAGACTGAATAGATAATCGCTACAGAATTCCTTCAAAATTATACTTCATCTTGTTTTAAAATATATACACATGTCACTAAAATTCTCTTTACTGATTGCAGCTTCCGTTCTATTTCAAAATATTACGATTGCACAGGATAAAACAGATTATAAGATGGTAAAAACTTTTCACATAGTCAGCGATGGCTGGTGGGATTATATTGCTGTTAACAACAACAAGGTATATGCTTCTCATGCCACACAGGTAAATATCCTGGATGAAAATACCGGCGATTCTGTTGGCTTTATCCCTAACACTACCGGCGTACACGGAATTGCCTTCGATAATAAATCGGGCAGAGGCTATACCAGCAATGGCAGGCTGAATAACGTAACTGTATTCGATTTAAAAACAAATGCCGTAATAACTCAGATCGCTACCGGAGAAAATCCGGATGCCATTATGTACGAACCTTTCACTAAAACAATTATTGCCAATAACGGACGCAGTAAAAACCTTTCTATCATTGATCCTGAAAAAAATACAGTAATTGCTACTGTTGAACTGGATGGGAAACCGGAAGAAGCTGTTTCCGGCGATAATGGAAAATTGTATGTAAACCTAGAAGATAAAAATGAGATTGCCGTTGTTGACCTGAAAACATTTAAAGTTGAAAACCGCTGGCCCTTAGCGCCTGGCGAAGGCCCTTCAGGATTAGCGATTGATAATAAAACACACAGGCTTTTTTCTGCCTGCTCAGATAGCAAGCTTATGGTTGTGATGGATGCGATTGACGGGAAAATTATCGGGAAGTACGCGATTGGCACAGGCTGCGACGGTATTGCTTTTAATGCAAATACCAATACCATTTTTGTACCTAATGGAAGAGATGGAACCATTACAGTTTATAAAGAAGAAGGCCCTGATAAATTTAAGAACCTGGGGAATATCGCCACAAAGTTAGGAGCCAGAACGATTACTATCGATAAAAATTCTGGTGCTTTGTTTTTACCGACTGCAGAGTTTGAAGCCACAGCCCAGCAAAATGGACGTCCAAAGATGATTCCGGGTACTTTCCAGGTTTTGGAAGTATATCGATAAGAGACATTTTGCAAATATGACTGGGGGAAACTGATTGGATTAATTATTAACATCAAAAATACCCTTCACTTTTTCTTTTATTGCATTAGGCATATCACAGCGCTTCATGGTTTTGGAATTCATATAAAGGAGGGAAACCGTGCCGGTATTCAACAGGTCTTGCTTTTCATTAAATATTTCACCGTAAAAAATAATTTTCGAATGTTCGGGGATCTCTTTTACTGTAGTAATAACAGTTATAAGGTCATCGTATTTTGCAGGGCGAAGGAATCTTGTATGTATTTCCACCACCGGCATAATGACCCCAAGTTCTTCCACACTCTTATAGGTAATTCCCAGACTTCTTAAAGCTTCTGTCCGGCCAATTTCATACAGTTGTGCATAATTGCCATGGTATACAACGCCCATCTGGTCGGTAAGCGCATAATGAATTCTTATTTGGGTTTTATGAGTAAACAATTTTAAAATTTAACAATTTATCATTTAGGGTGAAGCTGATAGCTGCTTCTATTGAATGTTTGCCAGTTAAAAAGATCACCTTTGTTTAATTTATTTTCCAAGCGCTCCATCCATGCTGATTTTACCGGGGCCACAAAACAACAGGGTTAATGAAGCGGCAAGATAAATTGTTCCGCGCTCCCCAGAACCTAATATTTGCCCATGAGTAACCATAAAGACGACCACACACATCACAATAACGATAGGTATTGCAGCAAGGCGGGTAAACAATCCAAGGATGATAAATATGGAACAGAAGAATTCTGCAAATACAGTCAAAGTCAAAGAAACGGTAGCCCCAAGGCGCATAAAATTATAGAAGTGATTTTGCAATTCGCTGAAATGAACGAGTTTATCATAGCCGTGGCTGGCTACCAAAACGCCAAGGGTTAAACGTAAAATAACCATTGCAAAATTGAACGCTCCTGGTGGATATTTTGTAGATAAGATTTTTTTCATATTTTTTTTTACAATTGTGTTAACAAAGATTAATGCAATTTAAAGTCTTTTATTTTCATCAATAAGTTTTATGAGCAAAAATAACTGGAATGGTGTTTGTACTTTTGCGGGGTGGTTTTTAAATTCTATGTTTTTAGTTACTGGTTCTGGTTACCATCTTGATAAATAAAAAGAAAATTTTTAATTCATGAATCGTTTCCTTTTTTCTTTGTCTCTCCTCGTATTATCCTGGCCATGCTTTAGCCAGGCCAATTATAATGTTACTGATCCTGAAAAGGATTTTAAGGAAGCGAAGGAATATTTCATGAAGGATGAATACAGTCTTGCTTATCCTTTGTTAAAAGCCCTTCGGGATAAATATCCCGAAAATACCCAAAGCAATCATACCTATCTTAACCAGGATATTGACTATTATTATATTGTCTGTGGCCTTAAAATGAACCAGGNNCCGACAGCAAATACTGAGTTATCACCTTGCCAAATACTATTTTACAAAAAGTGATTTTGCCCGTGCAGCTATATTTTACGAGAGGGCTGGTTACGATAATTTAAGTAATGACGAAATTGCTGATGCAAAGTTTGAGTTGGCCTATTCGTATTTTAATCTTAAACAATTTGATAAAGCCAAACCGCTGTTTAATGAAATACACCAATTGCCTGGCAACAAATATTATTATGATGCCAATTNNGGAATTTAGATGATGCCCTTACTTCATTTCAAAAGGTGGAATCGACGGATAAGTACAAGAGCCTTGTTCCCTATTACATAGCACAGATATATTATTTTGAAGGAAGAAAAGATGAAGCGCTTCGGTATGGAGAGGATGCTCTTTCAAGAAGTGATATTTACTACCGCAACGATCTTGATCTCCTCACAGGGCATCTGTATTGTGAAAAAAGAGAATTTGCCAAAGCCCTGCCCTTACTCCAGGCATACGTTAATAACAGCGATAAGGTATCAAAGGAAGTGATGTATGAAATGAGTTATTGTTA
>PKYU01000120.1 GCA_003132765.1 Chitinophagaceae bacterium
TGCTTATCCTCAACCAATGGTATCTAAAATCCGCAAGTAAAAAATCCGTTCAAAAAAATACCTTAGCTTTTGGGTATTGTTTGCCAAAATCGGTTTGAAAGGTACAATTCCACCTCACTGCCATCTACACGTAAGCATAATAAGAAATAAAAACCTTTTAATGCATGCAAATTTTTGGTTGCGCTGCATATTTTGCCCACTGGCGTTGGGTACCGTTGCAAAAAAAGTATTTAAAGCATGCAGTGAGATTGCGAACTATTATTCAAATAAAGGTTTGTAACAGGTTCTTGTGGTAAAGATTTTATAAACCCATTGCCTGCCGGTCTTTATCCATTTGGCTGGCAGTATCATAAAATCGAATAAGAATTTTTTGCAGCGTATAGCCGTGCTTTCAATAACCCCTTTGCAGAAGAACAACTTCTTTATCCATTCAAATAAAGTGAAACTGATGGCAGCAGCAAACAGATAAACCATATTAGCATCCAGGAAAGAAAAAGGAAGCCGGTTGCAATTAAAGTCGTTGTTGAGTATATCGAAGTTCCTTTCACTGTCGCCCCGTCCATTGTAAAAGCCAGTTACCCATTCAGGAGTGGCTTCCGGTTTTTCATTGCTGGTCATGATGGCATAATAAGCATAAGCGCTTTGGGTAAATACATCATATTGGCTGTCTTTTCTTTTACGGCGCTGTACAACGGCCCTGTATGTTTTCTTTTCTCCAAAAGGTTGAAACGGAGTATCGGCTACTTCTACTTTTTTGTTGTTAATGATAGTTTCTTTCCATTCAGTTTCGGGGATGTCTTTGATTGCGTCTCTGAGATTTTGGGAGTCATCTATGCGAATATAAAAATCAGTACGGTTCTCCTCTACCACCTCTACTACTGATTGCTGATAAGCCGCACTATCACTGCGAAAATGTTCGATATGGATGCCATTGTTTTTTAATGACTCAAAACACGCTGCAAGGGTTTCATCCATTTTGTAGCCGGCAGGCGTATTGCCTACGCGGCCTTCTATAAACACTACCTGCCGCCCGATGGATGCCAAAGCAGGCTGATAGCCTGTGGTCATTTTATATGTTCTGGCTGCATCGTATTTTTCATTGTCAAAAATGACATTGTCAAAATCCAGTATGTTCTTTGCATCGCGGGCAACAGTTTTAGTTTTGATGGCTAATTTTTGCAGAAGGTCGTTTAGCTTTTTATGATGATTGAAGGTATGTGTGACCTCGCCATTTTCAACAATAGTATTTTCTGTTTTCAGTTCCTGCATTACACGCAGTGATGTATCGGCCGATGGTGATGAAAGCCCAGGATGAAATCCGATATGTTCATTTAATGTATTGATATCTTCGATACAACTGCTGCCACAAAAATGGCTGTAGTGAATGGCAAGCAGCCCATCAGATATACTGTATTCCTTTTTGGCCCCACGGCTTCCCAAATGCTCATCAATAAATGTATCAATCCCCTCTTCTTTAATGTGCTTTAATACAAATTGAATGCCCCCAAATGGATTAATTAATTGTGTAGATTGTTGTACTTTCATGTGTTATTTGTTTTGTGCCATCACTCGAGACAAGTGAGTAAACAATAACGCTGCAAACCCCTGAAACTATTTTGTGTCAGGGGTTTTAGCTTTTTAGCTTTTTTTTACTTGCGGAATTTAGAGAAGATTGGGTGGGGTGCAATCCAAATTGTCGCATACCTATAATTTGTAAATTTAGGTAACCAAACCTATAAATTATGACAAGGGAAGAGTATTTATCAATGGCTGACAAACGTTATGATGAGCTACAAGCTCTTAATAAGATAGATAACTTTTATGATTACGAGAGTGAGTTTGCAAAAATCATGAACGAGCTAAGCAAGGAAGTTTTAGAAAAGAATTTGAGTAAGTTACCAGCCGATAGGCGTAAAAAAAAACACTTACCCAATTTGGGGAAATAAGTATTGCCAACCATCATCCATTCAGCCAAGGCAAAAATGGTTTTCAAATAAGCTCTTTGTTGCAAGAAAAGATGGTATATGTGGGTCAAATGGATTGTTACGAAAACTGTAGTGAAGTACTTGAAAAACTATCCGGTGTACAAGTAGGTGCAACCCAAATTTACAGGGTGACGGATTTGTACGGAAAGGGTATTGAGGATAGTGTGGATGCTGAGCGTGCCTTAACCCCCTTAAAGCAAGACGAAATGCTTTATACGCAGGTAGATGGATCGATGGTTCTTACGCGAGAGGAGGGCTGGAAGGAAGTGAAAGTGGGGCGTTTTTTTAAGAGCTGCGATTGCATACATGCAGGCTAAAAACAAGGCTGGATAAGCAATTCGCAGTATGTAGCCCAATTAAGAAACAGCAAAGATTTTACTAAGACAATGGATGACTTGATTGAATCGTTTGGCAAATTAGACAACCGCCTACTCTTTATATCGGATGGTGCAACATGGATAAAAAATTGGATAGAAGATGCATTCCCCGGTGCTATCTCTATACTCGATTATTATCATGCCTGTGAACACTTGCATGAGTTTAGCAATAGTTTTTTTAAAGATAAAGAGGTGGAGCAAAAATGGACGACTGAGCAAAAAGAATTAATATTAAAAAGCCAGGTAACTGAGGTGCTGAAAAATATAAAAGCAATAGCACCTAAAAATAAAGAAGCAGATAAATTAATAGCTTATTATGAAAGTAACAAAGATCGGATGGATTATCAAAAATATAAGCAGCTAGGCTGTGGTATAATAGGGTCCGGAGCTATAGAATCTGCCCATCGAACTGTGATACAAAAAAGAATGAAATTATCAGGGCAGAGATGGAGTAAGCAAGGAGCACAAAATATGCTCAATCTCAGAGTAATAAATAAAAATCACCAATGGGGCAAGATTGTGGAAATATCCAAATATGGATTTAAGGCAACAGGATGATGTGCGACAATTATATATAACCCATTTGTAGCTAGCTGGTATTCATAAAGTTGCAAAAAGCAATTCATCCTCCTTTACACTAAGCTGTCTTATTTTTCTTTGGATATTTTTAATCTGATTTTTCCTGATTTTATCAAGGTTCTCTTTAGTTGGAACTGGGTTGTATGCTATTTTTTTCACCAACATGTTCCAAACAATGGTTGCTAATTTTCTTGCCGTTGCAACTATTGCTATCAACCGCCCTTTTTTATGCTGAATTCGTTTAAAGAAGGTTACTAGATAATCTCCCGATTTTTTATTGCCAATGGCATTAGCGGAATACATAAATGCCTGTGCAAGTTTGTTTTTCCCGCTTTTTGTTTTGCTGCTTATTACCTTGCCTCCTGTTTTTTTTAAATCGGGTGCTAAGCGCAACCACGACGCAAACTGTTTACTTGTAGGAAAGGCAGTTAATTCTAATCCTGTTTCTGCCACTATGCATAAAATAAACCCTAGCCCGATTCCTTCTATAACACTGATATCGATACCGCCAGTTAAATCTATAGCTAACTGTTGAATGTTAATATTCGATTCATTTTTACGTGTTTTTTTCTTTTTTATTTTTGCCCCTTCTACTTTTACCAGCCCTTCTTCTTTTTGTTTACGGACTATTTCAGCGGTTACTGTTTTTTTTATTTCCTGGTCACATTCCTCAATTTTTACATGATAGTATCGATATAGTTCGTAACAGTGGCGTAGTTCAAAAATATATTCTTCTCTCCAATCCCCTGTAAGAGCTGCTTCGATTTCTTTTGGTGAAGCTT
This sequence comes from Chitinophagaceae bacterium, assembly GCA_003132765.1. Lineage (GTDB taxonomy): Bacteria > Bacteroidota > Bacteroidia > Chitinophagales > Chitinophagaceae > Ginsengibacter. Next base: position 3,724 of record PKYU01000120.1, read on the forward strand.
TAACAGTTGATTGCACTAAAGATGCCAATACTTTTACATTGCGTTCACCCTTCAATATGGCTTCAATAATATCTTTGCCTGATCTGCCCATTACATCACGCAATACTGCATCTAAGCGAATATTGATTAAACGTAAAGCTTTTTGCATTTTATTAATATAGCTTGCTCCACTTTCAACCAGGCATTGGCGATGCCGATGATACTGACGAACTGTTTCAGTAAATAGATCTGGAATAAAACTGCCTTCCAACATACCCATCGTGTGCAACTTTTGTATCCACTGGCAATCCTGTACATCTGTTTTGCGCCCTTTTACATTTTTAGTAAATTTCCCATTTACTAAAATAGGATTGAGATTATATTGCTGAAGTAGCACAAATAATGGTTGCCAATAGCTACCTGTGCTTTCGAGTGCTGTGGTGGTAAAATGATTATTTACCAAATGCTGGCAAAGCAGGTGTAAGTCTTCGGTGTATACTCCAAATTCTTTTACATCGTCTTTGCCTTGCCCTATGGCTACATAGTGAGACCGGCTCCGACATCAATACCTGCTGCATGAGGATTCACAATATCCATTCTTGCAAACCTTTCAACATTTTTGTTTTTACCTTCATTCATATATTTGTTTTTTATAAAACAGTCGCCAACAGGTTGCTATGAAAAAATTGAAAATATTATATTCGGGATGTAGCCTATTTGTAAAATAGGTACTCACCAGTCTTTTTTTCAAATATGCGTGATTACTCAGGCACAGTTAGCAGCCTCACCAGAATTAGAGACGAGCTGTTAGCATCAGTTTGTCGCCGGTTGAGATGGCAGCTGTTTTTAGTTTAAAAAACTAAGATACTAATGAGCCAATAAAAACCAGCATATGTCGCAAGAATGATTTTAGAAAAGGTTATGTTGGCTTTTTTGCAGCCCAATGCGAAGCGAATTAGGAATGCACCCATAAAATTAAATCATAATATTCAGGAACGCTTTTTAAAGAATAAATTCCCTCAAAATATTCACAAACAATTTATTTCTTAAAGATCTTTTTTCTAAATACATTTCTTATTAATTTGAAAGGAGCCGTTATTAGCCCCATGAATACCTCATAATAAAAAGATATCCTGTTACCATAAACCTGCCTGTTTATGATAATATGAGTTCGGATAGCCGCGAATTGAAAATAACAAAGAAGATTATAGACGATATTCCTGGTCGTTCTGAAATTCATCTTGATTTCGTGGTTATATTTTTCCTTGGCAGACTTAAAACCTTGAATTGCATCTTCAATACAATTGATAATTTCCTTTTCATCGATAGTAGTAAGTTCTATTAATGAATCTGTATTAAATCCAAATCGCTTAAAATCTCTCGAAACCGGGTTTAGCCAATTTGCTTCTGGATTCATTATCTGTATCATAGGTAATTCTTTTGCCGCATCAGAAGTACTCACCCATGTAATTCCACTCGAACATCCAATCAACATAGTACAATAATGAGTAAGCGCAGCTGTCTCCCTGAGCGTTAGCAAAGAACCATCAATAATATTTTCATTTGCATGTTGCAACTTATTTCCGGAAGAAAGTATTACACAAACGTCTTTATTAACAGATAGATATTCGGCAATTTGAACAGCTAATTCTTTCGTAATATTTGCCTGGCCACTCAAAGGCGCAAATTCAAAAAGTAATACATTCTTAAACCAGGATAAATTATGAGCTAAGGAAAAGTTTTCCACCTTTTTTTTCTCTTCATCAAATAACCGCAACACGGGCTGAACAGGTACTTTCACAGGGTTTGGATATGCTCTGAATATTGTTGAACGAATACTCCCATCATAATAAGCCTGGTATTTGCCGGATATATGAGTAATAAATACTTCATCAAATTCCCTAGCGGACTTCCGTTTATTTATGTCTTTTATGAATTTTCTAAAAGCTGATTCGTCATTTTTTTCAACACTATCAACTTCCATTACTTCATCCACAAAGGGATTATTGGCAATTATCGATTTACAAAAACCAGCTATGGCCCAGGTAAGGTGACAACCGGGATAATCTTCTTTTATTTGCCTTGCAATGGTTGTAGCGTATAAGCAATCACCGTTGGAGAATAATTGTACGAGTAGTATTTTTTTATTCCTGGGCATGAACTACCTCATCATAATTTTTGCAAGCTGATGAAAGTTAATTTCAGGCTTCCATCCTAAGGAAAATATCAGCGAAGGATCTGATACAAGTTTTCTGTATTCTGGGACAAAATCTCTTTTTATATCCACAAAATCTTCCCAGTTTTTGTCTGCCAGTGAAAAACATTCAATCAGCCATTCCTTTATCGAATATCCGTGGCCGGAAGAAATATTTGCTTCTGATATTTTTTCCTGGTTTACCAAAGTCCAGATGCCTTTCACAATATCCACTGCATAAGTATATTCTTTAACAACATCTAAATCCCCGATTTCCAGTCTTTCATTATTCCCTGAGGCAATTCTTTTTGCTGCCTCAGCAATTTTTTTTGTCATATGCCTTTCAGTCCTCATCGGACTATCATGGTTAAAAAAATAGCCTACATATGTTTTGATTCCTAGTGTGCGGAAATATCTTGCTGCATAAGTACTTTGTATGCGGCTTACTGAGTATGGATCTCTTGCTTCGAAGGGATCTGTTTCTTTGATCGGCTTCCCATCATTCTTAAATTGCAATCCGCTTCCTGAAATAAAAACTTTTGTATGCGGGGAAAAATTTTTTACAGCCTCCAGGATATTCAGGGTAGCTGTTGCAATTGTTTCGTGATTTTCAAAAAGGGCATCATGGCGGGTAGTAGAATTGGCTGCCAGGTGAAAAATAAACTCTGGTCTGTATTGGCTAATTAGCCTGGCAACCTCACTATATTTGGAAATATCAATACTGCCAGAGTTTTGAAGACGTGAAATACCAATGGCCTTGACCTTCTTATTTGTCAGAAGTTCTGAAAGATAATAACCATCCTGGCCGCCAATACCAAAAATAATAGCCGTCACGAAAAAGTTTTAAGGTTTAATAAAAATTGTATTTACATGAGTATCGGCATATTCTTGATACCCCTTTTCCTTCATGAAATCTATGATCTCGTTATTCTTATATTCCTCCTGGTCATTATCGTACTTAAGTGTTTCCACTATAAATACTTTTGGGGCCAGAAGATTAAAATCGAATGATTGAAGTATTGCCATATCAAGTCCTTCTACGTCTAAGGAAATAAAATCAGGTATTTTCTTACAATATTTTTTTACTACAGTATTAATGTCTATCAGAGCCACCTTGATAATTTTTTCAAATTCAATTTTGCCAACTTTTTTCATACCTGTATTTTTCCAATATTCTGCCTCTTCTTTTGAAAATGTACTTAAGCCGTGTGCATTTTTCGGGAAAAGATAAAAATCAGCTTCAGATTGTCCGTTTACTCCCACTCCAACATTTAATACAGTATCCTTCCTTCTTAATTTTTTAATCTTTTTATTCAGGAAGGGATTGGGCTCTATACAAACTCCCCTGCTCCCGCGAAGGTAAAAGTAATATGTATTACTAATGTAAGCAGGATGGTTAGCCCCAATATCGAGATATGAAGGTTTATCAATTGATAATTTATAAAACAGGCTCGCAAGTATTAAGTCCTCCCCGGACTGAGCATAAGTCAACTGAGAATGAGGAAGTATAATTTTATTGACGAGTTTTCTAAATGAGTTCTTCATTATTCAATTTTGTCCTTTTTGAAAATTTATACTGCCATTTCTGAAATTTAATATAGCGCTTATACTTCCTGAATCGTTTAATAATTCTATTCAAAAAATTATTTTCCAAAATGGGAATTTCAAAAAAATCCCGATCAGTTTTCTTTGGAGTATTAATCAAAAATAAATATTCAAGCATATTCTCGAATATTGAGCAAAAAACCCGGGGCGACCAGTCATTTTGCATTTGTTTCACCCATAGTACCGATTGATCAATAGATTCTTTCAAAGATAGTTTAGGATAGGGAGGGAGATATTTATGAATGTGCCTGAAGGTCTCGTTATCTGATACGCTCAATGGCCTTGCAGATACAATGGCCTGGTCGGTGGTAGCTGCTAAACCAGGGAGGTCCCTGTCATACAAAAAACAATTGATCGTATTTTTTGAACACCATTCAATCAATTCATTCTTGCTCATGTATTCATATGATATATCCACTCGGATTCCTTCCTTTGCTGTTTTTTTGCATAGTTCACCAAGAAAATGTGCATACTCCTTTGAATCCGGAACAAAGTCACCAAATGGAATATTAATCCTGACTACAGCCTTATCAAATTCTTTATTTACAGCGGCCACAACATGCTGAAAGCCCTTCCCCTTTGTAGCAAAACCGAACGAACCGATAACCGGAATTTCATTTGGTTCAGCAGTAAAATGCAAAGAGAGCGAGTCCAATGGCCTTGGAAACGCAAATACTTTCTTATTTCTGCTTTTCAATGTCGGATCTAATACACAATAACCGTCAAAGTGGTTATCGGGACACATAACAAAAGGATCGTTCGGTAATACTTCCAAAACCAATGTAAGAACCAAACCAGGCAAATTTTTCAATTTCGAAGTATCTACCCATCCCATGGTAGAAGGATGATAATTAAAGATGTAAAAATCATACCCTAAAGGAATATTTCTGTTTTCTTTATGAATCTCAATATAATCCAGCGATAAAATGGTGGATAATTTTATACAATCAAAAGCCATCATGCCTGATTCATGAATACTATCCTGTGCCTTTTCATTATTAATAAATAAACCTTTTATTCCCGGATCCACAACGCCTGATTGAGTTTTTTAATTATCCTAAGAAATCCACCGACTTTGGCGGTGGTAATGTTCTGATTGGCTTCGCCTCCAAATTTAAGTAAAATGTT
>PKYU01000198.1 GCA_003132765.1 Chitinophagaceae bacterium
CTAGGATGCAGTATAACGCTCCGGGATAATAGAAGATAAATGTCCTAAGTTTTTGCATAGGAATTCCTGCGGAACAAACATCAGGATAACAGTACTTTTATAATTGAACACACTATAGACAGCCAGGGGTGTAATTCTTGTCAAAAAATATANNAGGACTTGGCGATGGGCTGGTATTCAATGTTCCGTCAGACCATAACCAAAGCAGAATATAGTTACCAAAGATGAATAAAAAACAAAAAACTGAGCAAAGAACTTCACGCTGGAACTATTGCTGACAGCGAACTACAGTCGATTGTACTTTCATCCGCCAGCCTATTGCCAACCCCACTGTTTTACTAAACCACTACCGGGGTAGGGAACAGCTTAACTATTGCCATCATGGCATATAATTTATTATNNCGAAAAAGCAATCCCCATATATATAAGCCTGCAAAGCTGGCAGGCAACTTTCAAAAGTTTATTATTTACTCTGGCATTGGTTTCGTACAACATGAGACTTCACCGGAGGCACTTCGTGCCCGACGAGTCTTATTTGTTGGTGGCAGTAGCTTCATTGAGAAAGAACCGCTTTGATATTATTTTCTTTCAGGAAATCTACTGTTTTAATTATGATCTCTTGTAGNNCCCAAACGCAGCTTGTTTGCCGTAGCCTAAATGCCCCATAACAAACGGCGCACTTTTAAGCGGCAAAACATTTAATATTTGCTCTAAATTTTCATAACTATCATAATATTGAAAGAAGCGAAGAACATAGACTTCATAAGCATTAATAATTCCCGTTGCAGCTTTGTTCAAAACTAAATCGTCACAATTAAAAGTCGTATTGTCAAACAAATCCCATGTATGGGTTACTTTTGGAATTGTCCACTTTGAATGTATTGGAAGATGAGTATAGAGTGAAATTGAATTCTTATATTTTTTAGGCTCTCCCCTGATAGCTGCAAAAATCTTTTCAAGAGATAATAAAGTCATTGACCATCCAATGCTAACACTTACGATATTTACTGTCGTAAAGAACTTTAAATAAAACTTCTCAAATCCTTTATTGCTTGCTCGAAAAAAAGATTTTTCACTTTTCTTAAAGTCCTACCCCTCGGATAAAAAATAACCACAAACTACTTCTATAAACCGTTCGCTTGGTCGATTAGTTGAATCAGTAATAATCACTCTTGAATCATTTTAGTAGTCGAACTTGCTATTGCCACCAATCAAATATATACGAATGTTCTTACCCCGTATACCAATTTTAAAAGTAAAATATATTTATTGATTTTCAGATTTCGACCTTTTGTTAAAGCCTGACATACATGATTTCCCCTGCTGCAGCAGTTTTATTTTTGATGCAGACTTATTCCGTTTCCGTCCGGTCCTTCATCTGGCGAATTTCCTCCATGGGGTCTCATCAATTTTACTTACCTCAAGGCCTTTGGCTTTTAATTCTGCAATTTCTTTTTCAATATCTTCGGTTTCGAGTACCCAACTATGAAACTTTATAAGAGAGAGCGAAGCAACCTGGCCGGGCAATCCCACCTGCACCCATGTTTCCCCGTTTCCCATGGGGGCTTNNTTCATTGTTTTATGTTTTAATTGTTGAATGGAAAAAGTTTATAGTTTTTGATTTTTATTGAAATTGAGCAAACATTTTATATTTTCATTGTCTTACAAAGACTTGATTTTTTAAGACAAATTCCATCCGACACAAAAGCCTGACAGAGATTAAAGTTGATTTATTTTTTTTCAAGAGTTTAAGAATTTTCTTATATTGCAAGGTTCGTCAATCATTTTGCTCAAAAAGATCACTCCCATATTATTAATTCTTGTTTTCTTATTCAACCTGGTTGGATACAGGTTTGTAACGGAATATCTGCAGCACCGGGCTGACAAACAGTTGAAGAACCAGTTAGACAGTAATATATTTGACGAAACACAACTGGTTGAAATAAAGATACCGTTGAATCTTCCCTATCAATCTAATTGGGCAGGGTATCAGCGCTATGATGGAGCGCTGGAGTTAGAAGGAGTACTTTACCAGTATGTGAAGCGCAAAGTTTCGAATGATACGCTGTATTTATTGTGCATCCCTAACATGCAAAAGATGCGCCTGGAAACTGTAAAGAATGAATTATTTAAGCTTACGATTGATTTCAATCAAAATGAAAACGCAAAAAAGTCAAGTAATACTCGGATTATTTCATTTAAAAGTCTACAGGGAGAATATGATGATTATTCATTTGCAATCCACCCTTGTTTCAGCCTTGGGAATAATACCTGCTGGCGTACTTTAAATGAAGAAAAATTAATTTCCACGCCCCTCCGCTCACCGGAACAACCACCCGATGCCGTAAGCATTTAATTATTTTTTATCTCAGTCAACCAGATTGATGGATCACTTGTTTCGGCAGGCTCCTTCAATCCTTATTGATTGATTTTCATCAATCAATATATTATTGACATGTTATAAAATGCTTATAGATTTTTCTCCCTAATCAAATCAAATATTATGTATCAAGATATTAGTTATGCTGCAAGGCAGTTGGCCTTGCTCATCTTTTCAGTTTTATTTCTTAATCCTTCACATGCCCAGACTGATATGGATGCCATCATGATGAATAAAAACCAATTCTGTAACGGGCCAATGTACACGCATGGCTCCTGGGATCATTATTGGGAAGGCAAGTTCAACAGAACCAATCAAAACCTGGGCANNAGTATATGGCTAATTACGGCATAACCAGTAAGCTGAATATAATGGCAGGAGCACCTTACGTATGGACCTATGCTTCCTCGGGTACCCTTCATAGTTCGCAGGGTATACAGGATTTGTCAATATTTATAAAATGGAAACCTATTTCTTATTCCTTTGGTAAGAATAAAATTTCCGCGTTTCTAATCGAAGGATTTTCTACTCCGTTAACAAATTACCAGGTTGACTATTTACCCTTAACGATTGGCCTTGGAACAACAAACACTATCAGCAGGGCTATGATAGATTTTCAACACAGAAGATTTACCATCACTGCCTCTGCAGCCTACGTTTGGAGAAGCAACGTGAAGATTGACCGGTCAGCCTATTACGATACCCAATTGAATTTAACCAATGAAGTAAAGATTCCGGATGCTATGCAATATCAGCTGAGGACAGGCTGGAGGGGTAAATACCTGCTTGCAGAGGCGCTGCTCACAAACTGGACTACACTTGGTGGCTTTGATATAACCAAAAATAATATGCCCTTCCCGAGCAACCGGATGAACTATACCAATGTTGTNNCTGCTGGCAGGAACCAACTTTACGGTAGCAGGACGCAATGTGGGCCAGACAAGGGCTTTTAACGTAGGCGCCTTTTATGCCTTTTATTTCAAAAAGCCATTACAAACAAATAAATTCCTAATTAACAAAACTCATTAATATGAAAAAGATACAATTATGCTGCTTTCTGCTTATTGCTGCAGCTGTAGTTTTTCTATCGTGTAACAAAACTATCATTGGAAGAACGGATAATATTCCTGCGCTTACCCCATCCAATATTGATCTTAATGCCGGTACCTGGAAAACTGTTTTACTTGGCAGGCCTGACACTTTTCCGGTAAATGCACCTACTCCAATAAATTCTTCAGCATATGTTGCAGAGATAAACGAAATAAAAGGACTGCAGCAAAATATAACCAATGATCAAAAAAATATCATAAATTATTGGAGCGCAGGCTCTGTATTAAGGTGGAATGAAATCATGCGTGAACTGGTTGCCAAATATAATGTGGCGCCCTTTCAGAATTCTGACGGTTCCTATCCCATTCCGAATGCCAACAACCCTTTTGCCTACCCGGAGTTTCCCTTTGCGAACCCACCATATGCCGCAAGAGCTTATGCATACGTCAGCGCTGCACAATATGATGCATTGGTTGCTGCATGGTATTATAAGAAATTATATAACAGACAGGCTCCTTATGTAGCAGATTCAACCATAAAAGTATTGGTTCCCAAAACTGTCTTGCCATCTTATCCTTCAGCAGATGCAGTGGTAGGAGGCGTTACTGCCGAATTGATGAAACTTCTTTTTCCCGCTGAAATTGCTTTCATTCAGCAAAAGCTGGAAGAAGAGGAGGAGTCCCGCATATTAAGCGGCGCTAATGTGAGAAGTGATATTGATGCCGGAGAAGCGCTGGGCCGGCAGGTTGCTGATGTATTTATCGCTCGTGCCAAAACAGACCATGCCGGTGCAGCTGTTGGAAATCCCCAGATATGGAGCGACCTGGCTGCCAATACCACTGCCCAGGGCCAGATTGCATGGGTCAGCCTGGAATTTCCGAAGCGCCCTCCCATGCTGCCACTTTTTGGGAACGTTACTCCTTTTTTATTTGATCATCAGACCGTTATTGCTTTGCGCCCCGGGCCACCACCTTCCACCTACAGTGATTCATTCCACGAAGAAAATGAAGCCTCCTATGCGCAAATTAAGCATCCAACGAGGGAACAAAACAGGATCGTTCAATATTGGGCTGATGGCATTGGAACTTATACCCCTCCCGGCCACTGGAATGCAATAGCTGCTGAGGACTTTATAAAACAAAATTATAGTGAGGTGCGCTGGGCCAGAAATATGGCTTTGCTAAACATGGCGCTTATGGATGCAGGGATCGAATGCTGGAATACGAAGTATTATTATTTCAATCCCCGACCAACGCAAATGATACCCCAGGTAAAAACGTTAACTGGCATTCCGAATTTCCCTTCTTATATTTCAGGTCATTCCACTTTCAGTGAATCTGCTGCCACTATCCTTGACTATCTAATTCCGCCTAATGCTACTAAATATGAAGATATGTCTGCCCAGGCAGCCTTGTCAAGATTCATTTCGGGGATACATACCAAACTGGATTGTGATAAAGGCCTGGAAGTGGGAAGAAATGTTGGAACCTTTGCGGTACAAAGAGCGATGACAGATGGGGCTGATTAAAAATGAATTCATAATTAAAATCATAATAACCACGCCTCTTTTTTAAGTTATTAGGAAAGAGGATTTTACTGTCTCGGCGGGGGTTTATGGATAGTAATAAGATTATTTATAGTCTTAGCTGTGATAACCTTCGCTGGAACAGTAGGTATTTTTTGTAGAAAGAAACTTATCGGAAATTATTTAACTGGTTTCCGGTTGAAAGTGTTATCTATTTTGATCGCCTCTTTGAGAAGTTTTTTGATCGGGTTATCATCAATTTCTTCGGGAGTATAATAGATTTTATAAAAAATCTGCTTATTAGATCCATGGGTTAAAAAGTTATCAATATCCCTAAGTTTGCATCCATACCAAAAACCCTATAAAACGCCTTTTTTGATTCCACCTCGCGGAATAGTTGATGGCCAAATGATGCAGATCCCTTTATTGCCATAAAAAAAAGGAACGTTGTAAGAAATTTTCTCTTTGAAATGAGNNGATTCCAAAATTATTTGTCTTAAAACATCTACTATTATTCTTTTATTCTCAGGTAATATGGCAAATAAGTCAGGAAGATTATTAATTTTCATTATTAAAATAACTTCAAATTGTTTATAGGCCCACTTACGCCTTTATGCAATTTCTCCCGGGCGACGAGGTTTCACAGTAAGTCCTAAATATTTTGAAGTATCCTTGCTGAAAACAGGCGGGACAAAAAAATTGAGAAAGCCTCACAAACTATAAATTAGCTCCTCGTCAAAAATGATCTGGTGGTAGCAAGCTCAGGCCTATAAGACTTTGTTGTATCTGTAATAGTTGATAATTGTTTAAAATATAAGATGGCTTTCTGTGTATTACCTGATTTTTCTGCAGCGGTGCCGGCTCCAAAAAGGCTATTAAAGCGATTGGGGCTCTTTTGCAGTACTCCCTCATAGGCAAGCAGGGAANNCGGCATTTTTATATTGTTGTAGTTGGATCAACATATCTGCTAATAACTCCCTTGCAGGGAGTACTTCCCCTGGAGTTACAGGATGCTTTTCTGTTCTGTCTTCCATATCTGCTGCAAGTTTCATTAAGCTTATCACTTCTTTCTTTTGTCCACACGCAAACTTTATCCATGCTTCGCCAGCATTTATTTGAATTGCCACCTGGTTCGATTTATATAAATCCTTTTGCCGTTCAAGTGTATCATGGAGTTGCTTCAGTTTTGTCAATTCAGATTTTGCCCCTTCTATATTTTCCAAATGAACTGCACCTAAGAGGCGGGTGAAATGTATAATGGATTCCTGCCAGGGAAATTTACCCCAGGGGNNGGATAAAGTGGTACCTTCGCTGCCTCTTCCCAGTACTTATTTTCCAGGTAATACCTTGAAGGGATAGGAGCAAAAGCATAAGCGACTTTAAAATTAGCAGGATACACATCTTTAAAAGTTTCTAAATATTTCAGTTGTTCATTAGCAAGATTGTTTTGGCCTTTCTGCAGGTATGCATATACGAGATAATCCATTTCGTGTAATTCCTCGTCCCAGTGTCCCTTGATTTGAGCCTGCTCTGCATAACATTTCGCCGAAGCTACAGAGACAAGATTTGATTTAATGCATTCATCCCAAAGTCAGAGGCGGGTAAAAATATGCGATGGCATATGCAAGGCATGTGCTGATGAAGGAGCCACCTCTGCATATCTTCTTGCTGAAGGCAAAGCTAGTTTGGCCAGGCCCGGATAATCGTATGTGTGGATGATGTAGTGAATTATTCCCGGATGGTTGGGCTCTGCAGGATAGAGTGCAATTAAAATCGAGCCTGCTTTTTTCTGGTTTGCAAAAGTTTTGTCAGTTGGGTCAGCAGAAGCATCTAATGCCAACGCAAAAAATATAGATGCTTCTTTATCTTCAGGATAGGTGTTATGAATTTTTTCGTATGCCTTTTCGTAGTCAATGCAGCGGGAATGATGGTCCACTTTATTCCAGTCTTTGTAGAATGCAGCAATGGAGTTAATATAAGCTGATTCTCTTTTTGATTTTTTAGTGATGGTTTTTGCGATCTCAATCGCTTTATTGCCTTTTAAAAGTTCGGCTTCCGAAGGAGGTGTCCACAAAGGATGAAAATTACACATTGCTACTCCCCAGTATGCCATCGCACATCCCGGGTTTTCGTCAATAATTTTGGCAAATACTTTTTCAGACTCATCATATTCAAACGAATGCAGCAGTTCTACGGCAAGGTCGAAATCTTTTTTTGACTTTTCGTCGCAAGTCATTTCAAAATTAACGGAACCGAATTGCTGATCGGGAGTACCGCAGGTAATCACTTCTCCTCTTTTCAAATTTATCTGGCTAATTAATTCCTTAGACGGGCCTGAACCGCTTTCGTTGCAGGATATTAGAGTAGAAACTGTCAAAATATAAAACAGCCACCTTAAAGTACTGAGCAGATATTTCATTTTGTAAAGGTTTTAGTCTGTCAGGTTACCGCCCGCAATTATATTAAAGCTAAATTAAGTTAAGCCTGGATAAAAAGCAATTATTAAGGTTCATTTAATTTTAAGAATTATCAACAAAAAGCATGGACCTCCCTATTTCAACAAATGCTCTTTAATCACGATAAATCCAATTAATATAAGTAGAAGAATAATAATGATGGTGAGATAAAGCCACGGCAGGTCATTAATAGTTCTTTTCATTCTTTTTTCTTTCGGTTTGGCCAATTGTTTTTTCAGGTGGGCATTCAGCTGTGCTACAAAGGCATTCACATTCTTTTTATCCTTAAATTTACCCAACCCCTCTATCGCGTCATTCAGCATATCTGAATCAACTAATTGCTTTTCAAATTCATGCTTCTCCTTCTCTGGTAATTTATCACTAAGATAATCCATTAACTTTTGATTGTCAATATCCTTATTGCTGTTTGATAATATGTTCAGTAAATCATCATCCATTTATTTAAGTTTAGAGTTCTGTGATTAGAGTTCCGAGTTTAGCATTCAAAGTTGTTTTTTAGATCTAAAAAATAAATTTAAGTTATCAATCTCCAATCATTAATATTCATTTCATTCTTTCATCATCAGCCTTAAATTTCTTTTTCCATTCTGAATATAACTTTTTACCTGCAGCAGTGTAAACCCCGTAATACCGGCTATAGCGGCATACGATTTTTTTTCGAGGTAAAACAAAAGCACACATTGCTGCTGATCNNATAGTTTTATGCTTTCCGTCATCTTTCGTATAAGTACATCCTGCTCCATGGTAGCCACCTTATCTTCAGTCTCTTCGGCCAACAGGGTTACATTTTCCTTCAGCTCCGATGTCATTTTGCCCTTATCCCTTAACCTCATCAGGCAATTATTTTTGGCAATCATATACATCCAACTCTTGAAATACTCTACCTTATACTTATGAAGCTCATTGATTATTTTTAAAAATACCTGCTGTACGCAATCTTTGGCATCTTCTTCATTTTTTAGATATTTCATGCAGACGCCCAACAGCATTAGTGTGTAACGGGGAAGTAAGATTCCGAGCCATTTATTATCATGGTCCCGGTAGAAATTTCTGAGTAGTTCATTATCATCAATATCGTTGTATTTTTGGGAATTCAATACTAAGCTGACTTTATAAATTGAGATGTAAACATAAATAAATTCCATAATTTACACCTGAAATAACTAACGTACAAACTCTATGAAATATGCGGTATGTTGCGTACCCGTAAGCGCTATGCGGAGAGAACCATCTCACAAATCGGAGATGGTGAGCCAGCAGTTGTTTGGAGAAAAATCTGTAATTATTGATTCTTCAGAAATTGGCTGGGTAAAGATTGAATTGAAATATGACGGATACCAGGGATGGTGCCAGGCAAGCCACCTGGCTGAAATNNAACAGTATTCCTCCACAGATATGGCGTTGACGGCAGGTTGGGTCAACGAGATTGATTATAATGGCCATCCAATGAATGTGCCCATGTGCAGTTCGCTTTCTGCTTTCCAAAACGGGAAAGCATTCTGGCGGAAAAATGTGGTGCACTTTAAGGGCGAAATCTGGAATCCTGAAGAAAAGAAAATCACTGCAAAGCTCATAAAACTGGTGGCATACAAATTTTTGAATACGTCCTATTTATGGGGTGGTAAGTCAGTATTTGGAATTGACTG
>PKYU01000203.1:0-6906 GCA_003132765.1 Chitinophagaceae bacterium
TCTTAACTCAAAAAATGCTCCGGATCTTCGCATCAGCGATGGGTACAGGGATATGCTCAGAGATTATGACAAAGGCTCAAAAAAAGATAAACGCCAGAAGGAAGCCGTTCTTTTTATCAAGCAAAAAATTGATTCAGCGAAATGGTTCATAGACGCTATTAAACAGCGCCANNGCGGCCAATGATTCTAAAGGATATTGCAGAGCAAACCGGGCTGGACATTTCTACTGTAAGCCGCGTTGCAAACAGTAAATTTGTTCAAACAGAATTCGGTACATACCGTTTAAAGTTTTTCTTCAGTGAAAGTCTTGTGACTGATAGTGGCGAAGAAGTCAGCACCCGTGAAGTAAAAAAAATATTGAATAATATTATTGATGAAGAGAGCAAGCAGCGCCCCCTTAGTGATGAAAAGCTAACTGAAATGCTGCAGGAAAAGGGGTATAACATCGCCCGGCGCACCGTTGCCAAGTATCGCGAGCAGCTTAATATACCGGTAGCACGACTAAGAAAGGAGCTATGATGGAAAGGAATATAATGACAGAACCACCAAAATATGAAGGTAACAACCGAGGGTATCCGCTTGCGTTAAAAATGTCGGCACAACTGTTTTCCATTATTTTTCACCCGCTTTTTATTCCGGTTATTGCTACGTGGTATTTAGCTTTCATCCATCAAAGCTATTTCACCGGCATAGTACCTCATGATAAATTATTAATTATTATAAGGGTTGCATTAAACACTATTATTTTTCCTGGCGCAACAGTATTATTATTAAAGGCCCTTGGATTTATTCAAAGTATATTTTTAAAGACCCAAAGGGAAAGAATCATCCCTTATGTAGCTTCCAACATTTTTTATTTCTGGATGTACCTTGTTTTCCGAAGCCAGCCAGAAGTTCCCGCAATTCTAACCTCTTTTATTTTCGGGGTTTTCCTTTCCTCTTCGGTTGGATTATTTGCCAATAGTTATTTTAAGATCAGTATGCATGCATTGGGATTAGGGACTTTATGCGGACTATTGCTTTTGATTATTTTCACCGGGCCACCTTACAGTGTTTTTCCCGGTGCCATGTGCGTATTTATAATCACAGGAATCGTAACTACTTCCCGTATGATTGTGAGTGACCATCAACCTGTCGATATCTATTCAGGAATATTTTTCGGTATAGCTTGCCAGGTAATAGCAGCGTTGTTTGTCGGTATTTGATGAAGCCCGTTCCCTGGAAAATATCTGGCCGAAAATCCCCGGAGAAAAAAAGTCATAAATTATAATATTATATGAGCCAGTGCTTTCAAAAAATCATTGAAATCAAATTTAATATCACGTCTATAGCCATTATTTTTTTATACCTTTAGAGAAATAAAAGCTACGTTATGTCCTGTGCNNTATTGGCTGCGATCACGCAGGTTTTGAATACAAAGAAGATGTCATTTCCTTCCTTGATGGAAAAAGTGTTACATGGAAAGATTTCGGAACTTTCTCAACCGACTCTGTCGAGTATCCTGATTTCGCACATCCCGTTTCGAATTCCGTAGAAAGTGGTGAAGCCAGTTTCGGAATACTGATTTGTGGAAGCGCTAACGGTGTATCCATAACCGCAAATAAACACCAGGGAATCCGTGCTGCAGTGTGCTGGGGTGAAGAAATTACAGAACTTGCCCGAAAGCATAATAATGCCAACATCATTTGCATTCCTGGCCGCTTTGTTCGTGAAGGCCTTGTTGAAAGGATGATTGAAATATTCATGCACACGAATTTTGAAGGGGGTCGTCATAAAAACCGAGTTGATAAAATAGCTCTGGCAAAGAAACAGCCGGCCTAAGATAATCCATTGCATTATTCCTTAAGTGCCGTTCACAAATATTTGTATTCTCTTGCGAAATAACCTGAATGAAAACTATTTCTCTTTTTTTCCTTATTTTTCTATTCTTTTCGATCCCATCTTTTTCCCAGGCAGATTCTGCATGGCAATTTGCTGAATCAATTACCCGGACGGAGCTAAAAAGTCAATTAAGCATAATTGCATCTTCAGAAATGGAAGGAAGAGAAACGGGAACGGAAGGGCAGAGAAAAGCAGCTGCCTATATTGCAAGCCAGTTTAAGGAAATCGGTCTTAAGTCACCAAAGTCTTTGCAAAACTACCGACAAGTTTATTCTTTACTTAAAGACACTTTAATTCCGAAATCTTTCAGAATTGGGAAAAGGAAATATACCTATGGCACAGATTATATTGTTACGCCTGGCACAGATGAAAACAGCTCTTTCAATGCAAGGGATATAATTTTTGCAGGATATGGCATAGACGATTTGAATTATGAAGATTACTNNGTGGAAGGAAAATTGGTAGTCATTTTTACCGGTGAGCCAAAAACAGGTGACACATTTATGATTAGCGGTACTTCTAACCCTTCTCAATGGGGATACAATATTACCAGGAAAGCTATTGTTGCTAAACAAAAAGGTGCAGTAGCATTACTGCTCATTGACCCTAAAACTGAAAGCATTTCAACATCGCTCGTTAGCAATTCGATAAAATCAAAAATTATTTTTCCTCATGAAAAAAAATCCAATAACGAAAAGGTTCCGGTAATTACCATTGTACCGGCTCTTTTGAAAAGTATTTTTGGTGAAAAGAAGGCAAATGAATTAATCGTGAAAGCAAGGTCCGGGGCTTCTTTGAATGGTATTAATAAAGAATTAAAAATAAAATCAAAACTGGTTTACAGGAGAAAAACCACACAAGCCTCGGCAAGCAATGTCATTGGTTATATTGAAGGCTCCGATTTAAAAAATGAATATGTTTTTCTTACTGCACATTATGATCATTTAGGGAAAAAAGGCAATGATATTTATTATGGCGCTGATGACGATGGTAGCGGAACCGCAAGTGTAATAGAAATGGCGGCAGCATTTGCAAAAGCCAAAGCAGCCGGATATGGGCCAGGAAGAACAGTTGTGTTTATGACTGTCAGTGGGGAAGAAGAAGGTTTATGGGGTTCCGAATTTTATACCGATCACCCCATTTTCCCATTGGGTAATACAACTGTTGATTTAAATACTGATATGATAGGACGCATTGACCCGGGAAGAAATTATGGCGACAGTATGAATTATGTATATGTAGTCGGGGATGATAAATTGAGTACCGATCTGAAACCAATCAGCAAAGAAGTTAATAAGAAATATACCCATCTTGAATTGGATTATAAATTTAATGCTCCTGATGACCCGGAAAAAATTTACTTCCGCAGCGATCACTACAATTTTGCAAAAAAGGATGTTCCCATTATATTCTTTTTTGATGGCATCCATAAGGATTACCACAAACCATCCGACACGGTCGATAAAATAAATTTTGACTTAATGGAAAAAAGAGCCCGGTACATTTTCCTGGTATCATGGGATATAGCCAACCGGGATCATATGCTTAGGAGAGATTTAACCCTTCCAGATAAAGGCAGATAAATCCAAATTGGGAATATTCTCTTTTTATGTCTTAAAAAGGGTACATTTAGTTTTCCTTTCATTTTTTTGCTTATTCTTGAAAAACGTATTTAAAACACCTGAAATATATTTAGCCCGAACTATCATTTTGGAAAAGGGAGGAGGAAGACTTGAGTAAAAATTCAGTTGCCTTTTAATTGCTACATAACTGCTAAAAAATTGCAAAACTCTATTCCTGACGATACAAAAAACATTGACGAAGCTCAAATTCCCCTCAGGAGAGTACTGGGCTTATTTACGGCTATTCTGCTTGTTGCAGGAAATATGATTGGAACAGGTGTATTTAAAAAAATTGTTCCTATGGCCGCAACGGGCCTTAATGAGAAATATATTTTATTCGCATGGATAGCAGCCGGTTGTATTACCATTTTTGGTGCATTTTCTATAGCAGGGTTGGCAAAATTAACGACGGCTTCAGGAGGAGGTTATGAATACCTTCGTATTTGCTATGGCAATTTTATAGCTTACCTGTTTGGCTGGACTATTTTTGTAATTGTCGGTAGTGGATCTATTGGGGCTGTAGGTTTCATATTTTCCCAATCCGTAAATTCTCTTATTGCCATACCGGATCCACTTCATCAATGGAGTGATATTGCTATCGCTCATTCCATTTACCCGTTTGCATATTCGGGAGTAAAAATTTTTACGATATTAACCATTGTCATACTCACCTGGACCAATTACCGTGGCGTACGAAAGAGCACTATAATGAATAATATTATTACTTCTGCTAAAATACTGGGTATACTATTTTTGATTCTGGGAGGCCTTGTTTCAATTAGTCCATCCTTTCAACAATCACCCGTCAATACCCAAATTCAAAATATGCAGGGTGTCTCATTTATAAGTCTTTTTTTTGGAGCTATGCTAAGCGCCTTCTGGGCTTATGATGGATTTGTAAATGCCGCGGCGGTTACCGGTGAAATAAAAAATCCCAAACGAAATCTGCCCATTGCCATCATAACGGGAGTAGGTATTGTAATGGTGTTATACGTGCTGGTGAATTATTCATTTATGAAACTGGTGCCTTTAAACCAACTTGCTGCTTTAGGTGAAAATAAGATTGCTGCTGCTGAAATTGCCCGTATCATCCTTGGCAGCAAGGGAAGTATGTTCATCTCATTGCTGATTATGCTTAGTACTTTTGGCACACTCAACGTATTAATCCTGGTTTATTCGCGATTGTATTACCGTATGGCCCAGGAAAATGTATTTTTTAAGAGTGCCGCAAAAGTGCATCCTGTTTACAGAACGCCTCATTATGCTTTGTTATATTCTATGATATGGAGTTGCATCCTGGTGATATCCGGCACTTATGATGTACTTACGAATATATCTGTCTTTAATGCATTTGCATTTTATACATTATTGGCATTTGGCCTTATTAAAGCAAAAAGAAAAAAAATACTTACCGGGAAAATTCCGGGATATCCGGCTGCGCCGATACTTTTTATACTGCTCACGTTGGTATTCCTGCTCAACACGCTTATTACCAACCCACAACAAAGTGCTACTGGTATAGGGCTAACGATGATCGGTATACCATTTTATTACTTTTTTAGAAATAGGAATTCAAAAACTAAACCATTGGAACTTAAATAATAAAAATTTATGGACAATGTAAACATTGCTGTAATTGATCAATCAAAAATTCCATTAAGGAGGGTACTTGGGCTTACGTCAGGTATTTTAATAGTTACCGGTAGTATCATCGGTTCGGGCATATTCAAGAAAATCGCACCGATGTCGGCAGTATTAATGAATAGGGAATACATCTTGCTCGCATGGTCGCTAGCTGGCATTGTTTCTATATTCGGAGCTTTCACAATGGCCGGTATGGCTACCATGACAAGTGATTCCGGAGGCATTTATGAATATCTTCGGATAAGTTTCGGGAATTTTTTTTCTTTNNTTTCCTTTTTGGATGGGCTTCTTTTCTTGTGATTGGGAGTGGCGGCAATGCAGCGCTGGCATTTATTTTTTCGCAATCAGTTAACTCCATAGTTCCATTGCACGATCCACTTCATAAATGGCAACATATTTCTATTGGTCATTACCTGTTTCCTTTTGAAAGCTCGGGTATAAAAATTCTGGCCATTACAGCAATTGTTCTCTTAACATGGATAAACATTTTAGGTGCAAAAAAAGGAGGCTACCTGAACAATATTGTTACGGCAGCAAAAATTCTGGGAATATTCCTGTTGATTATCATGGGATTATCCTATCATGGCATTCCGACACATGAGAATATCCATCATGAGATAACTCCAATAAACAATAATATTTTTAGTGCTGTTATTGTTGCCATGCTGAGCGCCTTTTGGGCCTATGATGGCTGGTATTGCATTGGTTTTGTTTCGGGTGAAATAAAAAACCCGAAAAAAAATATTCCTATCTCCATCATATGCGGTATTGGCATAACCATGATATTATATCTATTATTGAATGATGCCTTTATGCATGTAATGCCGGTAGCAGCCTTGTCAGCAATTGACCAAAATGATATTGCTGCTCTGGATGTAGCAAGAATCCTTTCCGGGAATGTGGGGGCTTTATTTATTTCCATTCTAATTGCCATTAGTACTTTCGGAGCGCTTAATATGTTTATTTTTTCATATCCAAGATTATATTACCGGATGGCACAGGAAAAGTTCTTTCCTAAAAAAGCTTCTTATGTTCATCCGAGGTATAAAACTCCTTATGTTGCACTTATATACTCAGGGATCTGGAGTAGTGTAATGGTAGTTTCGGGGACGTTCGATATTCTTACCAATATGCTGATCCTGGTAGAATTTCTCTTTTTTGCGTTATTGGGTTGGGGATTAATAAAAATGCAAAGAGAAGGAAAAATTACTGCAAAATTAATTGCTTATCCTTTATCCCCGATTATTCTCATTGTTTTTTCCCTTGGGTTAATCATAAATACCTGCATTGAATTACCTGTGCAGTCCATAGCAGGCATATTCTTAACCTTAAGTGGTGTACCCGTTTATTATTATTATAAGAAAAAGAATAAAGAACCTGGTTTGGTTCAAAATGAATCTGAAGCCTACCCAGATTTAGGTTAATAACGCTAATGTATAGCCGATAAATATTGTGAACCAATTCAAATTTTGAAAGTTTATCCCACAAAGCCACAAAGATCACAAGGTGTTTTCCTGGTATTTTCCGTGTCATAATGGGAAATTTGATAGCACTTTCAATAAATTAAGCTCTTCACCACAAAAGTTATCCCACAAAGCCACAAAGATCACAAAGTCTTTTCCTAGTGTACTTTGTGTCTTAGTGGGAAATATGATGGTACTTTTAATAGATGATGCTCTTCACCACAAAATCTATCCCACCGAGTCACTATGATAGCAAAAGGCTTACTTAGTGAACTTTGTGTCTTAGTGGGAAATAT
>PKYU01000203.1:6931-14121 GCA_003132765.1 Chitinophagaceae bacterium
ATTTTCTTTTCCCAAACCGGGCTGGTGGTTTCTCTTAATAAAACATAATATCCCTTCACCTTACCGCTTTTGGGAGGAAGCCAGCTAAGAGAAGTTGTGTTAGATAATTTTACAATTTCTATTTTTACTTCTTCAGGCACTGGCGGCGCTTTCGCAAGATTGGCAAGGTTTGCTAAATTCATAGCAGTATTTTTCCGCAGGTATTCATAGTCGATATGCTCCGGAAGATCNNAGTAAACCCGTTTTCCAGATAAGGCAAATGATCGCCACCTCTTAAAAAACGGTCGGTGCGGTAGATCATTACTACATCAAGATGATCTACATAACGCTCCGCGATTTCTTTTACATAGCGGGCCAGCTGTCTTGATTTGCTGTCGTTTTCCAAGCCAAGGGCCATGATGCGCCTTATCTCTTTATCAGTTTCATAATGGGGAATGCCCTCGCTAAATACACGCACTTTCGTATTGTCAATAATATTGATTTCATTACTGTTATTGCTGCCCATGATATCATTATTCAATACCGCTTCGATAGGCCAGTTTTCTTTTTTTGCTTTTTCAGCCATGAAGGTAGATCCGAACAATCCCTCTTCTTCACCACTTACGGCAACAAAAATGATCGTTGCAGGAAAGGAATGTTTACCCATAATTCGTGCACATTCCAATACTGCGGAAGTACCACTTCCATCATCATCTGCACCGGGTGCATCTCCTGTGCTATCCAT
Source organism: Chitinophagaceae bacterium (assembly GCA_003132765.1). Classification (GTDB taxonomy): domain Bacteria; phylum Bacteroidota; class Bacteroidia; order Chitinophagales; family Chitinophagaceae; genus Ginsengibacter. Next base: position 7,656 of record PKYU01000203.1, read on the forward strand.
TACATTAGTACGCATATTATCCAAATGGCCGCTGATGATAAAAATCCTATTATCGTTGGGATCTGTTCCTTTTAGCTTAGCCATTACATTTCCTAAAATAATTGGTCTGTCTATCCTTTTTCCATTTGGGTAAATAGTGGTAGTGTCAATATAAGCAGATAACCTGCCGGAAGTATTTTTCCCAAATTCATTAAATTTTTTAAGCACCCAGTTTCTTGCAGCGCCAATACCTCTTACCGGGTTTGATTGTGTGCTTAGGGTACTTCGGGTTCCAAAAGCTACGAGCGTATTTATGTATAACAGTAGAGAATCCCTCGAAATTTCATTTACCATTTGCGAAATTTCAGGGTCACGACTGATGATGGTTTGTGAAAAAGTATTTTTAGCAAATAGCAGGAGAAGAAGAATACATATTTTTTTCATCGAATAAATATACTTAAATATGTATACCTAAAATTATGCAGCATCACTTGTAATAAAAAAAGCCCTTCCAACATGTTGGAAAGGCTCTAGAAACTTATATTAATATTTCAATGCCTGTCATGGTCTCTGTGATCTTCTCTGCGATTTCTACGATCATCCTTGCGGGAATTGTTTCCGTGATCATTATCCCTTCCAAAATTTCCATGGTTATCTCTCACATCAGGTCTCTGGAAATTATTTCTATCACGATCATAGCGGTCATTCTCTGCATAATACCTGTTGTCACGGTTATCTCTTATAACAGGCTGATACCTTCCGCGATAGTTATCATACTGAGCCTTGGAATAGTCATTACGTAACCACGGATTGCGGTCATTGACAACAACTTTGTAGGAATGATATAGATCGTAGTTACCAAACCAAGCAGGTAATGAAGGATTAAAGTTCCAGCGACCCATATCAAAGTACACAAATAAACCTCTTGGTACATCATAATAAACTCCGAGATCAGGCAAATAATAATAATTAGCGTTGTCATAACCGGTAGGTCCCCATGCTGGCTGAAGGCCGATGTTGACATTAAACCTAACCTGCGCTTCTGTCTTATAACAAAATGCACTCAGGAAGATTGCGGATAAAAGGAGAATTTTTTTCATAATTAGATGTTTAATAGTTAATAATAAGATGCCGTTCTTTGTAAAAACCTGCGAAATTGTTCTTACAGTATATATAATATGAAAAGTATACCGGGGGTTAAGATTACCTGATTCTATAACCAAACCTTAACAAAACATAGCTATGCATATTTGGATAAATATTTTTTTGAGGGCTCTCGTTTTCTACAATGTTAAAACCGGTACAGATCGGGAGATCCCCGCCAGGGTATGTTTTCGGCAACATTCTTTAAATGAAGTAGAGCATACAAGCAAAAACCTTTTGAGAAAAAATCTGATATATTTGAACAATCATTGCCATTCAATAATCGATATATGTTTAAAGGTTCATTTCAAAATATGATGTTTGTTGCCATTTTATCATTATCCTCATCGGCTGTAACGGCACAAAATGTACAGGAGCTTGCGGAACAAAATGCAGAATGGTTAATGCCATACCAGCCATTCCGCATTCCTGGCAACTTATATTATGTGGGGACGTACGACCTTGCTTGCTATCTAATTACAACAACACAGGGGAATATATTGATCAATACAGGACTTGCGGCTTCTGCATCACAAATAGAAAACAATATCAAAACCTTAGGCTTCAGGTTGGCCGACACAAAAATACTCTTAACAACACAAGCCCATTATGACCATATGGGCGCTATGGCTGCCATAAAAAAGATGACAGGTGCACAATTAATGGTAGATGAAAATGATGCTGATGAATTGGAAACCGGCGGCAACTCTGATTATGCATTGGGTGGGCATGGCAGCACATACAAACCGGTACTACCCGACCGTTTATTGCACAATAATGATACAATTAAGTTAGGTGATATGCATCTGATTATGTTGCACCATCCCGGTCACACAAAAGGCTCCTGCAGTTTTTTGTTTACAGTAAAGGATGATCAAAGCTCTTACAAAGTTCTTATCGCCAACTTGCCCACTATAGTTACGGATAAGCCATTTGCAGCTATAACCTCTTATCCCGGAATAGCAAGTGATTATGCTTATACATTAAAGGCAATGAAAAATATCTCATTTGACATTTGGCTTGCATCCCATGCCAGTCAGTTTAACCTGCATGATAAACATAAGCCCGGCGATGCTTATCACCCTGCTGCTTTTATTGACCAGCCCGGTTATGATGCGGTGATAAGTGATCTGAAAAAGCAATACAATAAAAAGATAAAGAAGGATGACCACAATTGAGTGCAACGCAATGCATAAAAGGAAATGTAACAAAATAGAATTCTGATTTATCAACGATCAAATAATTTTGGACGCTCATCTTTTGAAAAATAGTAAAATCGCAGAATTAGTCCATTTTCCAAACGAGGACTAAAAGAGGCCTATAACCATCAATTTTCGTGAGATGATACCTGGCAACTGTTGGCTTGTAATTACTTAACTTTAGAGTAAAAAATAATATTTCCACCATGAACGAAATAAAAAAAGAAAACATCAAACAGGAAGTGTTTGATTTGTATGACGACTATGCACACAACCGTGTGAGCAGGCGTGATTTTGTACAAAGGCTTTCTGCCTATGCCGTAGGAGGCCTTACAGTAGCTTCCCTCATGAGCTTTCTGATGCCGGATTACAAAACTACTGCGGAAGTAAAAGCAGATGACCCCTCGCTGAAATCAGAATATATTCATTATGATGCTCCGAAAGGCGATGGAGATATCAAAGCTTTATTGTCAATGCCTTCAGATGCGAAAGAGAAACTGGGCGGCATTGTAGTGGTGCATGAAAACCGCGGATTAAATCCATACATAGAAGATGTAGCCCGGAGAGCAGCACTCGCTGGATTTATAACCATTGCGCCGGATGCCCTTACTCCGTTAGGCGGCTACCCCGGTAATGACGATGCAGGCCGCGAGATGCAAAGCAAACTTGATAAAAATAAAATGCTCGAAGATTTTATAGCTGCTTATTACTACCTGGAAAACCATAAAGATTGTAATGGTAAAGTAGGCGTTGTAGGATTTTGTTTTGGGGGAGGTATTGCCAATATGATGGCGGTGCGGATTCCTGACCTGGCTGCCGCCGTACCGTTTTATGGAAGANNCTCCTCTCCTGCTGCAATATGCAGCGCTTGATACCCGCATTACAGATGGCTGGCCTGCTTATGAAGCTGCTTTAAAATCTAGCGGTAAAGAATACAAGGCGTACATATATCCCAATGTGAACCATGGCTTTCATAATAATACCACGCCGCGATACGATAAAGATGCTGCAGAGCTTGCTTGGAAAAGAACGATTGATTTTTTTGATGCAAAATTGAAGTAACGGTCAGGCACAGGTAATGAGGCTTACGATAGAATTTAAAAAAATTATGCGAAAAATAATTTTATCGGTTGCAGTAAGTCTGGATGATTACATTGAAGGACCAAATGGAGAATATGATTGGTGTTTTATGGACAAAGAATAGTAGATTTAACCAAACTTATTAAATATATGAGATCATTTTTAACAACTATCTGCGTGTTTTTGATGATTAATTCCTTTGCACAGGATGCTTCAAAAGTTGAACAATATTGTGAAGTGGTAGCAACAGGGCGTTTGCTAAGCACTAAAGTTACTATCGATATTGATTATGGCGAAGAAAGAAGCGCTTGGAAGGACAATCGGCTTAAAGATGAAAATGGGAAATTGATAAAATTTAATTCCGTCATTGATGCATTAAACTATTTGGGGAAAAACGAATGGAAGCTAGTTAATGCATTCCCAATTTCGTCTACCAATGAGCCTAATGTTTATCATTATGTATTTAAGAAGGAATTTCCCGCAGCAGAAACAAGGGGTAATTAAGACCTTATTGCTTACCTTATAATGTTTCAAAAGAAATACTCTATTATCCCAGAGGTTTTATACTGAATTCATGGCAGGTTGCATGGTTTAATACTGTTGTTGGTGATACCTGGCTGAAAAGCCAACACTAAAAACACCACCAATGGTTTCCTTCTGTTAGTCGGGATGTCTTTAATTTTGAAGTTGAAGACCGAAGGGGACAAAAAAATCCAAACATTTGGTCTTAGGACTTCGTTGGAATTCCTAAAAAAGCCTACAACGTCAGAAAGCCTCACCCTCCGTTGCTTGGTGTCCCCGAAAAAAGTCAAGGCTTGTCCTGGTGATATATTTGTTGCCGGGGTTAACAAATAGTTAATTCATTTTTATTGTTTGATGGGCGGTAACATTTTGGCGAACAGTACGTATAATTTCGTACAACATTATTTAATTCATAGATAATGAATCACCCAAATCCAAAATAAAGCTATGCATTTTATGAAGTTTATTGGGTTTTGCATTTTCTTACAATTTTCTTATGCTGCCTTTTCCCAAATCGAAAAGAAAAAAATTAATGCTGTTCGTATTACTACTTCCCTAAAAATAGATGGAATTTTAGATGAGCCCGAATGGAAAACTGCGCCTGCAGCCGATAAATTTATTGCCCTTCGTCCCACACCATTTAAACCCGAAAATCCCGATAATAAAAGCGAAGTGTATTTTTTCTATAATGATAAAGGTTTTTTACAAGAACTCTTCCTTGTTAAGGGAATCGCTTAATCAGAGCGAATTTCATACATACGATCTTTATGTGGGTGGTTATTTTCACGAAAAAACAAAAGACAGTATTGCATCTGAGCTAATCGGGAGGGATAATTTCGGCAACAACGATTTTGCAGGAATCATACTAGACACCTACAACGATAAATTAAATGGCTTTGAATATTTTGTTACGCCACTTGGCGAGCAAATGGATGCCAAACAATCGTATACGCTTACAGGCAATAGTGAAGATTTTACCTGGNNGCATTCAGTTTGGAAAAGCGCTGCAAAAATTCATAACGATGGCTGGAGTTTTGAAATGTTTATCCCTTATTCTGCAATAAGGTTTAGTAAAAAGGACTTACAGGAGTGGGGATTAAATATTGTACGACGCAGGCAAAAGAGCGGCGAACAATTATTCTGGCAAAGTATTGATCCAACAGTAAATGGTTTTTTAACACAGGAAGGTATGCTTACGGGAATTACCGATATCAAACCGCCGCTGCGTTTACAATTTTCGACCTACTTCGCTACCTATGATGAAAAACCAAGTGGAGAAAAGATTTACAGCTTAAGAGGAAGTGGGGGCATGGATGTTAAATACGGAATAAACCAGGCCTATACGCTGGATATGACTTTGATACCCGATTTTGGCCAGGTGGTTATTGATAACCGTATTTTAAATTTATCTCCTTTTGAAATAAAGTTTCAGGAAAACCACCCTTTTTTTACTGAAGGCATCGATTTATTTAATAAAGGAAATCTGTTTTATAGCAGAAGGATAGGCACCGAACCAAACTATAGAAAATACCCAACCGGGGGATTAAATGATAGTATTATATCGGATCCCGCTCAGGCAAAAATTGTTAATGCAACAAAAATAAGCGGCCATTCTGAAAGTGGCTTAGGCATTGGTTTTCTTAATGCCATAACTACGCCGCAAAACACCACCTTCTTAGACACAGTAAAAGGTACAACACATAAAGAAGAAAGTATGCCATTTACTAATTATACTGTTTTTGTAGCACCAAACGCTAAAACACAACAGCAGTATTTCGTTTGTAAATACTAATGTGTGGCGGGCCAGTAACAATTATAAAGCCAATGTAAGCGCTGTAGTATTTGACCTTAACGATAAAAAAAATAAATGGAACCTGTGAGGTAATTTTAGTATTAGCCAATTATATGGTGGCGATACACTCAATTCTACCGGTTATGCACACTCCTTATATTTTGGTAAAAGTAGCGGCAAATTTAATTTTTATATTGCCCAGGATTTATATAACGCCAAATATGATAAAAACGATTTAGGTTATTTTACCAACAATAATACCATGAATAATTATTTATACTTGGGTTACAGTTGGATAAACCCAAAAAAATATTTTAGCAACCTGCGGCTGAATTTTAATTTCAATTATACCCGTGTGGTATCGCCAATAGATCTTTTGAAGAGAAGACAAATGATGTACCAAAGTACATTTGGCAATATTAATATGAACGGGCAAACAAAAAAGAGGCTATGGTTTTTGTTTGCTGCTGTTAACTGGGGGCTATCCAATAATGATTTTTATGAACCCAGGGATTATGGCAGCGTTTTTCAGAATAAAGGGGAAATTGGAATAGATTTTATGTGGAACAGTAACCAAACAAAAAAGCTTTCCTGGGGCAGAGAATTTAATACCGGTACAGGCGGCATATTTAACCGGACAAATATTACCCCAATGCTGCAAGGCAAAATTCGTTTTAGCAGTAAATTTTCCATTGATAATTCTTTAAGTTTGGATTTCCAGCAAAACAATGCAGGCTGGGCGGCTACTATG
>PKYU01000471.1 GCA_003132765.1 Chitinophagaceae bacterium
AAGTTGCAGGTGTACAGATAATTAGTTCAGGTGCACCTAATTCAGCGCCTTCTGTTCGTATACGAGGTACCGGTAGTATACTCGGTGGCGTTGACCCTCTGTATGTTGTTGATGGGGTTTTAACCGATGATATAAGGAATATTAATTCAGCAGATATTGTAAGTCTTGACGTTTTAAAAGATGCGTCGTCTGAAGCAATATATGGTACCCGTGGTGCAAATGGTGTTATAATTATAACTACTAAAAAAGGTCGTTCGGGGAAAATGATTGTTAGCTATGATGGAAGTGCAGGATTTAGGGAAGCTGAGCATCTTGTTAAAATGGCAAATGCCAAACAATATGCCACTTATATTAACCAGGCTAGCATTAATACTGGCAATGGAGCGGTATTGGTGGATACATCTTTAACGAATACTTCCACCGATTGGTTTGGAACTATTATGCGCCAGGCATTTGAACAGAATCACAATGTTTCTATATCGGGGGGCAGTGATAAAATAAATTATTTTCTGAGTGCTGGCTACCTTACTGATGAAGGTATTGTTACCAACAATAATTTCAACCGCTTCACATTAAGATCTAACAATGAATATAAATTAAGTGATAAGATAAAGATCACCACACTTATCTCTTATAGTCGTGGTAACACACAGGATGTAAACCTTGGCACAGCTTACAACAATGCATATCATGCAGCTCCTATTATTCCTTCTAAAGTAAATGGAAAATATGGGAATACTTCAGCGTATCAAAACGTGGGGAATCCACTTCTTGATATAGAAAATAATGACAACAAATACCTGGAGAATCGCTTTCAGGGGAACGGCGCAATAGATTATAAACCTGTAAAATGGCTTACGCTGCACAGTGGTTATGGAGTGGAACTCGGCTTTAATAANNTAGAACTATTTATGATTACCAGTTTTTAAATGATACTTCCACTTTTTTAATTCCAGGTGGAAACCAGAAAAATAATCTAAGCAATCTGAGTGTTCAAAATGAGCGTAATACCCGCTGGGTATGGGACAATACTGCAACTTTTCAAAAGTCTTTCAATAAAAATGATGTAACCTTTTTAATAGGTACTACAGCAGAAAAAATAATTACTGCAGCAGATGTGGCTTCCCGCAATAATGTTCCATCAGATCCAGATATCAGGTATCTTTCACAAGGAGATCCTTCAACCCAGTTAAATAATTCAACAGCAGACGAACGTACACGTAATTCTTATATCAGCAGGCTAAGTTATGCTTATGATAAAAAATATTTGTTAACCGCAACTTTCAGGGCAGATGGAACATCTCTGTTTACAAAAAAATATGCGTATTCTCCTGCATTTGGAATAGGCTGGGTTATATCCAACGAGAATTTTATGCAAAAGCAAAAAATATTCGATAATCTTAAATTAAGGGTCAGCTATGGAAGGGTAGGAAACGATAATATCCCTTCTTCTGCCAGCACACAAACAATTACCTCCAACTTGCCTTATTTTTTTAATGGTTCTTATGTAACCGGTTTGGCCTTTGCAGGAATTATTGATAAAAATATTAAATGGGAATCAACTGATGAAGCTGATATCGGTCTCGAATTCAGTATCTTAAAAAGCAGGTTGAGCGGCGAAATTGACGTTTACGATAAAAAGGTAAGTAATGCTTTAATACAGGTTCCTATTTCCGGGGTTCTTGGAGGTAGCGGATTAATCTATACAAATGTTGCAACAATTGATAATAAAGGAATAGAACTCTCTTTGAACTGGAATGATAAGATAGGCGATAAAATAAGTTATACTATAAGTGGTAATGTAAGTTATAATAAGAATAATGTGGTAGCATTAAATGGCGGCCAGGCTATTCATTCGGGTAGTGTAGGCCAGGAAGGCAATACTACACTCACAGCCAATGGGCAACCTATTGGAAGTTTTTTTGTTTTGCAGGCCCAAGGAGTTTTTCATAACCAAAAAGAATTAGCTTCTTATGTTACCAAGAGCGGTACTGCTATTACAATTAACGGCCAGTTACCTACACTTGGTGATTTGCGATATGAAGACGTAAATGGTGATGGAAGAATTGATGATAATGACAGGGTTTTTGCCGGCTCTTACCAACCCAAATATACACTTGGTTTTAACGGAACAATATCATACAAAGCTTTTGATTTGGGCATTGGTGCTTATGGTACTATCGGCAATAAAATATATAACGGTAAAAAAGCCGCCCGTTTTAACCAAAAAGATAATGTGGAGGCAAGTGTTGCTAACGACAGCTGGACTTTTAAAAATTATGCTACTAATGTTCCCCGCGCTAATTTAAACCCTATTCCTCAATCCACTTATTTTATTGAGTCTGGCGATTTTGCCAGAATAAATAATCTAACCATTGGTTATACATTTCCCCAAACGCTACTGAATAAATATGGTATTAGTAATTTTAGGTGCTATGTTACCAGCCAGAATTTATTAACGCTTACTAAATATTCGGGATTTACACCGGAAATCGAAGATGGAAGCCCTATAGCGCCTGGTATTGAATTTAACGCTTACCCAACAACCCGTACTTATGCTTTCGGCGTTAACTTAACCTTTTAATTGTAATAAGATGAATCAGCATATAAAAAAAGTATTTAAAATTTCACTTACTGCATGCAGCTTACTATTAGTTACCAGTTGTAACNNTAAAAAAAACTTCCTGGATGTAAAGCCCCAAGGAGATCTTACTGAAGCAGCTGTAGCTAATGATCCATCTTTGGCTGGCAAACTCGTAACGGGTGTTTACAACCAGTTGTACCAGGGCGGCTTTGGAAATGACATACATGGCATCTTGTTTTGCAATGCTACTGATGTGGCATCTGACGATGCAGATAAAGGTAGTACTCCCTCAGACCAGGCTCCTCAGGCTGTTGGGTTTGATAATTTTACATCAGATCTAAACAGTAATAATTATTATGTAAACAATCTATGGAACGGTTATTACCAAGGTATTTCAACAGCAAATCAGGCACTTAATGCCCTAAATAATAGCAGCCTGGACCATATTACTAAAAGAACACTGATTGGTGAGGTAAAATTTTTACGCGGGTATCTTTATTTTAATTTAGTAAGATTATTTGGTGGAGTACCATTAGTATTAAGAGTTCCAACTAACCTGAGTGATGCCAATAATACCGAATTTCAAACAAGAGCATCTAAAGATTCGNNGTCGCTCAAGTAGGAAGAGCAAATAAAGGTGCTGCGGAAAGCCTTTTGGCTAAAGTATATTTGTATCAAAAAAATTATCAAAAGGCATATGATCTTACTGAGGATGTAATCAATTCAGGAAAGTATGCTCTTATGGATGACTACAGCCAAAATTTTAGAAATAAAGCAATTGCTGATAATAACATAGAATCTGTTTTTGAGATACAAACAGGTGAAGATGCAAATTGTGATGCTGCTGTTCCTTTTTATGTTGTTGCACAAGGACCCCGATCTGGCGGATTGGGCGGATGGTCCGATCTTGGATTTGGATTAAATACACCCAGCCAGGATCTTGCTAACGCTTATGAGCCAGGAGATAAGCGAGATTCAGCTACAATAATTTTTATCCAGCCACACGGAACGTTGCTCTGGGATGGATTTAGAGTGCCAAGCCGGGATTCAGTAGAAAATGATCGGTATAATTACAAAGCCTATTTTGGGAGAAAAGTTGATCCATATTGTGCCAGCCTAAATACAGATTATCTGCCGAAAAATATTAAGATAATACGTTATGCGGAAGTATTATTAATTAATGCAGAAGCAGCTATACAAATAGGCAAAACCGGTGATGCCGCTGCTGATTTGGATTTGGCTCGTACCCGTGCAGGATTGGCTTCTGTAGCACCTACACAGCAGAGTATATGGCAGGAACGCAGGGTAGAGCTTGCAATGGAACAGGATCGTTTTTTTGATATTGTGAGGCAAGGCCGTGCAGGCCTGGTTTTAAGGGCGTTAGGAAAAGGGTTTGTGGATGGAAAAAATGAAATATTTCCCATTCCACAGCCACAGATCGATTTAACTGGAGGAAAACTTACCCAGAATCCCGGGTATTAAGGGTTTCTTTAACAATTAAGTATTTTTTAATCTTTATCTTTAATTTAAAATAACAATAAGTATGAAACAAATCACAAACAAGTTAACGATTGCAATACTATCTATAGCTTTGGCAGGTATTATATTTACCGCATGTACGAAAAAGGGTACTGTAGCTCCCCCCGATCCTATCGGAGGTTTTCAAACTTCTAATGACGTAGGCGGTGCTAATTTATTAGCGCACTGGTCATTTGATGGTTCTTTAAATGAATCAATTTCGAGCACTGCTCCTCTTACCAGTTTACGCACTTCTTTTATTACCGGCGTTAAGGGACAGGCATTGCACCTGGATAGTGGATTTGCATTATATCCTGTAATTACAAAACTGAATCTTACAAGTTTTGGAAGCGTAACGGTTAGCTGCTGGGTGAATGTTGATAATAACGGAGCCACTGCTTCAAATGTTTTTTCTCTTACAGAAGGCACAGCAACTCAAACTGACTGGAATCGGGGTCTTTTTAATATGCTTATAGAAACAGGCCATGGAAAAACTACTGATGACACATTAGTTTTGCATCCCTCTTACGGAACATACATAACCGGCACATTTCAGGGTGGCGATAATATAAATGATTATGGCGTAAGAGAAACTGATTTTAAAACAGTTCATGGTACAAACAAATGGGTGCAATTTGTAGGAAGGTACAATGCAATGGATACTACGATGGATGTTTTTGCAAATGGCATATTAGTTTCTAATGCAAATTTTAGAAAAAGAAATACAGGTGCGTTAACATTACCCTCTGTAGGT
>PKYU01000127.1 GCA_003132765.1 Chitinophagaceae bacterium
CACATCATCAACGGCTCTGATTTCTTTTTGAGTTTTTCCGGTCAACCTTTTTTTTGCTGGAAAATAGACTTTAAGATTCTCAACTTTTAATAGAATAGTTTCCGGTTCTATAATTTGGTTCTGATTTTTTTTCACCGGCACATTATCCCTGGCAAAACCAGATGATCCTGAAATAAAATCACTGACAACAGGCAATCTTTTTCCTTTTGAAGAGGCAGAAGGGTGGCATTTTATTAAAGCTTTTGTATAAGGATTTGCCGGTTTTGAAAATATTTCCTTCACATTATTAATTTCGACTATTTCTCCTTTATACATCACAATAACTCTGTCAGCGATCTCTGCAACTAATCTAAGATCATGAGTTATATAAATAACACTCATCTGATTTTTTATTTGCAATTCCTTTAGAAGTTCTAATATTCCTTTTTGAACGGTAACATCCAGTGCTGTGGTTGGCTCATCAGCAATTAATAATAAGGGATTGCAGCTCATAGCCATTGCGATCATTACTCTTTGCTTTTGTCCGCCACTTAGTTGATGAGGATATCGAAGGAGCATTTGTTCTGCATCCTGGAGTTTTACTTGATTAAAAAGCTCAACTGTTTTTTCTTTAGCTTTTTTGGTGGTCATTTTTTCATGCAGAAGTATTGCTTCCATAACCTGGCTTCCGCATGTCAGCACAGGATTCAAGGATGTCATTGGTTCCTGGAAGATCATTGAAATTTGATTCCCCCTGATTTTTCTTAATGAATTTTCAGGAAGTGAAAGCATATTTACTTGTTCCCTTCCATTTTCTGAAAATAGTATTTCGCCACTTTTATATTGGACGCTCGAAGGAGACAGCAGTTGTAAAATTGATAAGGAAGTGACCGTCTTGCCAGAACCCGATTCGCCCACGATGGCAAGGATTTCGCCCTTTTTTATTTCAAATGAACTGTTCTTTACTACTGATAGATTTTCAGCGTCTGTTCTGAAACTAACATCTAAATTATTAATTTGAAGAAGAGGGAAAGACATGAAAACAAATTATACTCAGATTTTAAGAATTTCATTAAAAGAGAAAAGAGGAAAATTACCAAATGGAAATTAATGATTTTAAAATTTCAAATGCCTAACGTTAAGTCCATCGTTGATCAATTGTTTTAGTGAATCAATACCAATTCTTAAATGTCTTTCTACAAATTGGGCAGTAACACTGGCATCGCTGTCAGTGGTTTTTACTCCTTCGGGTACCATCGGTGAATCACTAACCAATAATAATGCCCCGGTAGGTATTTTATTATAAAACCCGACGGTAAAAATGGTTGCAGATTCCATATCGATTGCATAGGCCCTGATTTTTCTTAAATAAGCTTTAAGGTTATCATCATGTTCCCACACCCTTCGGTTTGTGGTGTATACCGTTCCTGTCCAATAATCGAATGCATGATCCCTAATTGTTGTTGATATGGCTTTCTGCAAAGCGAATGCAGGAAGTGCAGGCACTTCCGGAGGAAAATAATCATTTGATGTCCCTTCTCCCCTGATAGCGGCGATTGGCAGGATGAGGTCTCCAATCTTATTTCTTCGTTTCAAACCACCACATTTTCCTAAGAACAATACTGCTTTGGGATTGATTGCACTAAGCAAATCCATAATGGTGGCAGCGCCAGGGCTTCCCATTCCAAAATTAATAATAGTGATATCTTCCGCCGTCGCACATTCCATTGCTTTATCCGCCCCAACAATTTTTACTTTATGTATATCTGCAAACATTTTCACATAAATGCTGAAATTGGTTAACAAAATATATTCCCCAAAATTATCCAGTTTCTCTCCGGTATATCTTGGAAGCCAGTTGTTTACAATTTCTTTTTTGGTTTTCATCATTTACTCCTCTTTGATTTAGTTATCATAATATTAAAAATACGATTTTAGATTTATGATTCTGAAATAATGATTTAATGAATTGGATTATTGCTAAAATATATAACAGTTGATTAAATNNAGCGTAATTTTTCCGCGATAGGCAACATAATAAAAATGATAAAAATTACATTCCCCAAAAAGGAGGTAGAGGTAAGGCAACGCGCAGGCGTAAAAGAGGTATTTGATATTATCAGGAAAAAATGGCTACATTTTTCTCCTGAGGAATGGGTACGCCAGCATATGATCCACTATCTTTTATCAAAAAAATATCCAGCCACACTTATGGCCATTGAAAAAGAAATAAAATTGGGAGAATTGACAAAACGATGTGATATCGTTGTTTATTCCCGGAACAACACGCCTTTTATGATCATAGAATGTAAAGAAATGAAGGTTGCCCTTTCTCAAAAAACCCTGGAGCAGGTTCTCAGGTATCACAGTGTGATACAGGCAAACTATTTAATAATAACCAACGGGTTTTATTGCTTTGGTTTTCAAAAAATGAATGGACAATTTTTTGAAATCGATGAATTCCCGGAGTATTCAATCTGATATTTAGAAAGTGCTCAGCGATCCCTCCTAAATATTTCAAAATTATAGGGCAGGAAAAATTATTTATGGGAATATGCCCAGTTCCGCATAGGAAGTAGCTACTTTGTTTATAGCACATACGTAAGCTGCAGTTCTCATATCCGGAATGGCTGGTGTTTTTTGCCAAATATCAACAATTTCCCGGGTAGCGGAAATCATNNATCTTTCATGGCTAACTACAGCCTTCCCTGTTAGCTCTTCAAGCTGCCCCAGGATATGAGCGTTCATATTTTCTGCAAATCTTTTTTCAAGGCGTCCATAACGCACGTGGCTTAAGTTCTTAAGCCATTCAAAATAACTAACGGTAACCCCGCCAGCATTCAGGTACATGTCGGGCACGACTATGCAACCCTTTAAATTCAAAATATCATCTGCTTCCGGAGTAAGAGGACCNNTCCCCTGTTAATTACATTTTCCAAAGCCGCAGGTATCAAAATATCGCAATCCATTTCCAAGGCGTCAGAATTTTTGGCAAAATTTTCAGCTCCTGGATAATTAAGAAGCGATCCCGTTTTTTCTCGGTGCAGCCATACTTTTTCAATATCAAAACCGTCGTAATTCCAGATTGCTCCTTCGTATTCTGACAATCCCACTAATTTAGCGCCGCCCTGTTGAAAAAACAAAGCAGAATGGTAACCAACATTACCCATCCCCTGAACACAAACACGTTTCCCTTTAACACCAAGTGGCAGTCCTATTTTCTCCATCACGGAAGGCATTTTACAAATCTCAATGAGACCGTAAAACACACCTAGACCGGTGGCCTCTTTCCTTCCGCGAACACCTCCCTGGGTTATGGGTTTCCCTGTCACACATCCGGCGGAATCTATTTCTCCAGGATGCATTGCTTCGTAAGTATCCAGGATCCAGGCCATTTCCCTCTCCCCGGTTCCATAATCAGGTGCCGGCACATCAGTGCCTGGCCCTATAAAATTTTTTTTGATTAATTCTGCAGTATATCTTCGGGTAATTTTTTCCAGTTCATAAGGAGTATATCCCCTTGGATTAATTCTTATACCACCTTTGGCGCCTCCAAAAGGAACATTTACGATAGCACATTTATAAGTCATCAAGGCAGCAAGAGCCATTACTTCATCCTGGTTTACATGCTCACTGAAACGGATACCACCCTTACAGGGAGTCTTATGATGAGAATGCTGAACTCGATAGGCTTCAATGGTTACGATCTCTCCTGACTCCCGCTTAATCGGGAAGCGCATCTGATATACACTGTTACACTGTTTTATTTGCTGTAAAATACCAGTATCCCAATTGGTGAAAACGGCTGCTT
>PKYU01000164.1 GCA_003132765.1 Chitinophagaceae bacterium
GTATAAATAAATGGTTACTTAGTATAAAATTAGTAGCGCATTCATATCCTAATAGATTTTACACTTTAAAATTATTAGCAATCAGGCAACCTTCTGGCAGTAATGGCCGATTTATTATCTGTAACATAAGTATGAAAAAAAAAGGCAGAAATATACTTTTTATTTTAATCGGACTTGGATTGTGCGGTTTAGTGATTGGCTACCTCGTATGGAATAAACCTCACCAGGATGTAAGAGATGCTGATGCTGTTAGAACTGATGCTATTACCTTGTATAAAAGTTTTACTACTGATTCTGNNCAACAAATAATTCTTCTAAAAACATTGGTGCCCGGAGCGTATGTGAATTGTACAATGGAAGAAAGAGGCAATAATATAAAACAAGGTATCAAAGTAGAGCTAAAGGGCATTTGCAGTGGTTACATAGGTGGAGATGCTGACATGGGGATTTTTGGTGATGTTTTCTTAATACGATGCTATCAGCTAAAATTGTGATATGAAAAGAACAATTATTATTTTATTAATGCTATTGTCATGTGGAATCTTTTGCAGTTCATATGGGCAGTTATATTTTACAAAAAATGGCAGATTATCTTTTTTCTCAAAAACCTCCCTCGAAAATATTTCTGCAGATAACAACCAGGTATTGAGTGTACTCAATGTGCAAACCGGCGTACTTCAATTTTCGGTGCTTAACGATGCCTTTTATTTCCCAAAGGCAAAAATGCAGGAGGATTTTTATGAGAATTATATGGAAACCTATAAATATCCAAAGTCAACTTTCAAAGGAAATATTACCGATATCAGCAATGTCGATATCTCAAAGGACGGAAATTATAATGTAAGTGCAAGAGGCGATCTCAACATACATGGCGTAACGAAGAGTATAACTGTTCCGGCAACAATAACGGTTACGGGCGGAAAGATATCAGCGGCTTCTTCTTTTAAAGTTTTGGTGAAGGATTATAATATAATCGTTCCGACAATTGTTACAAATAAAATTGCGGAGAGCATTGAAATTACTGTGAACTGCAGTTACGAAAAAAAATGATCTATCAATTCACTTAATTATTAATATTCTATGCGCTTGTTAAAATTATTACTGCCCGCAATTGCACTCTTTAGTTTGCATGAAAAGATAATTGCCCAGGATACAACTAAAGTTGTGAAAGACACAGCCGACCTGATGAATCAATTGGAAAATGAGTCCCGTACAAATAAAACCATGTACGCTGCCGGTACATTTAAGTATACCCGGGTTATTAATGGCCAATCTGTCGAAAATTTACCCACGAATGTTTTGGATTTTAGAATATCACATCGTTTTGGTCCTTTAAACCAGGGTTTATATAATTTTTTTGGGCTTGATTATGCCGCATTTAATGTGCGCATCGGTTTCGATTATGGTATTACCAACAGTCTTATGATTGGTGTGGGCCACAATGCTTATCAGAAAACATACGATGCCTTTTTTAAATTAAAAATATTAAAGCAATCTAAAGGCGCAGTTAATATGCCTTTTACGGTATCATTTGTGCCAACCATTTCAATTAATAATGTTAAATCAAGTGATTTCGGTTATGACTTTTCTGATTCTACAGATACAAAAAAAGGCAAAGCCTCTTATACATTCCAGTTACTTATTGGAAGAAAATTTTCGGAAGGATTTTCATTGCAGCTAATGCCAACCTATATTCATGTAGACAATATTTCTTTCAATCATTATAAAGACAATATGTATATTCGGGATATTGTTGCGATCGGCATTGCAGGTCGTCAAAAAATTTCCAAAAGAATGAGTATAAACGCTGAATATTATTACCAGCTGCCAAATACAGAAAGCTCTACAGCAACTAATGCTGCATCTGTTGGACTGGAGATAGGAACAGGAGGCCATGTTTTTCAATTACTATTTACCAATGCATTGGGAATAACAGAAAAATCATTTATTTCAGAAACAGACAGAACCGATAAGACGAATGGAGGCTTTGACAAACATGGTTTAAGATTCGGATTTAATATTTCAAGGGTATTTCAATTAGGAAAAAAACACGGAGATAATAAAAGTAAAGATTGGGGAAAAAAATAAATTTAATTATTGATTAAATTAAATTTACCGTTGAAATAATGGTTTGAAAAAATAATTAAGTTTGACCGATCTTACTTCATTTCCTCTTGTAACAATTGTAATTCCTACATACAACCGTAAAGAATTATTACAAAAAGCAATCGCCTCAGTCCTTTCACAAACATATGCAAACTGGGAACTTTTTATTGTCGATGATGAGTCTGTTGATGATACCAAAACGTTCGTTACATCGATAAAAGATACAAGAATACATTTATTAAATTTAGATCATACAGGCAATATTGCGGGACTTCGAAATGCCGGTGCAGCATCAGGTTCAGGAGTATGGATCGCATTTTTGGATTCCGATGACGAATGGATAAATGATAAGCTGGAGAAACAACTTCGTTTGCTGCTACAAGAAAAAAAACAATGGAGTTATGGCGGCTATGAATTAATGAATGAGGCATCTCAAACAATTCCTGATAAGTATGGAAGATTCAGCCCAATTTCAGGATGGATTACTCCGCAATTATTAACATGCGAGGCTGCAGTAAACATTGGTTCGTTAATGATACATAGAACTCTTTTTAATAAAACAGGGGGCTTCAATAGCGAATCAAGACTGCTTTACAGGGAAGATTATGAATTAGCTTTGCGTTTATCTTTGCTTGCTGAAGGATTGGCTGCACCTGATTTGCTGGTGCGCATAAGGGAACTAGCTAACCGTTCCACAAATACAATTGATGACGGGTATCAGCGAACTGCGTTTGTGTATCAGCATTTTTTAAATTCAAAACCAGGAGATGAATATGAACGCATTGCCCGGCGGCGGATGGCATATCATCTTGCCGAAATGTCAGTAGACTGTATGCAACGTCGAATGTATTTGAAGGCTGTATCGCAGCTTGCAAAAGCATTTGTAAATCGCGACAAATTAAGGCATTTGTTTTCGGCAATGTATCGTGGGCTCGGTACAGGAAATAAAAAATAAAATAAAAATTCAAACAGAGCAAGTGAACAAAATTGTAAAGGATATTTTCAAAATAATTGATGGCAGGGAAAAGAAAAAATTTGCAAATCTTGTATTGTTTGATGTAGTGATAAGTTTGCTGGATATTTCTTTCCTGGCGCTCCTTTTATTTGTAATTCATTTTTATACAACACCGCATCATTCAATTTCACTTCGTTATTTTCCACTCCTGGATAATTATCCCTTATTACTAATCGTTGTTTTTTTTATTCTCTTTAGTGCCAAAAATTTTTTTGGCTTTATAGTATTCAGAATGCAATTGCATTTTGTATATGATGTTGCATCCAGGCTTTCACAAAAGAAATTATCAAATTACCTTAATGGCAATTATTACGATTATATAAACATTGATTCTTCTGTGCATATCAGAAATATAAGCCAGCAGCCAATTGAATTCGGGCATTATGTGCTTGGGGGATTGCAACAAATTATCAGCCAGTCTGTTTTGATATTGCTTACAATTATTGTTATTCTTATTTTTAATCCCGTGTTGTTCCCGCTTCTTTTTGCCATACTTACGCCGCCCATTCTACTTACAGGGATTTTAATGAAAAAAAAATTAACCACCGTCCGGAAAATGGCAAAGCCTGTCAGCGAAAAAACATTACAACATCTGAAAGAGGCATTGTCAGCCTACATTGAAAGTAATTTATATGGGCGCAAAGATTTTTTTTCAAACAGGTATCACGCCTCGCAGTCAAAATTTAATGCTTTCTTGTCAGAACAACTGGCAATACAAAATATGCCGTCAAGGCTTATTGAAGTTTTTGCGATATTTGGATTGGTAGTTTTGATATTGATTAATTCATTTACTGCAAATAACAACTCTCTTGAATTAATAACATTAGGAGCTTTTATGGCTGCCGTATATAAAATTATTCCCGGTATTGTAAAAATCTTAAATAGCAATGGCCAGATAAAAACTTATGAATTTACTATAGGCAATTTGTTGCAAACCGAAGAAGAAGCAATACTTGAAAAAGGGCTGACAAATAATAAATTGAACTCAGTTGAATTCAGAAAAATATCTTTCAGTTATAAAAATGAATTAGTGCTTGATAATTTTTGTTTGCAAATGATGCAGGGTGCATTTATAGGTTTATCAGGAAAATCAGGAAAAGGAAAAACAACTATTATAAATTTATTACTTGGATTTCTTGAATCAAGTAACGGAAGTATTTATTTTAATAATATAGTGACAAATGCTGCAGAACGCCAGCAATATTGGAAAAATATTTCCTATGTAAAGCAGCAGCAGCTTATGATCTATGACAGCATCGTTAATAATATAACACTGACTGAAAATGTTTATGATACCGAAAGATTAGAAAGTGCAATTAAGGCCGCAGGATTAGGAGAACTGATTGATAAATGTCCTGAAGGAATGAATACGATAATAAGCGAAGAAGGCAAAAATATAAGCGGCGGGCAGCGGCAGCGCATTTCTATAGCAAGAGCCTTATATAAAGATGCGGACTTAATAATACTCGACGAACCCTTTAATGAGTTAGACAGAAATTCAGAAGATTTATTGCTGGAGCATTTTATTAAACTATCAAAGCAGGGAAAAATAATTTTGCTTATAACGCATAACAAAGAAAGCTTATCTTATTGTAATAAAATCATTTATTTAGATGAAGCATGATCAAAAAGCCTTAGTAATAATTTCGCCGGGCTTTCCGAAAGATGAAGCCGATACCACCTGCCTTCCTGCACAACAAATTTTTATAAAGGCATTGAATAAAAAGTTTCCTTCTTTAAATGTGATTATTCTTAGTTGCAGGTATCCGTTTTCCAGGTCATCATACAAATGGTATGGCAACATAGTAATTCCATTTAATGTAAAGAAAAAGTCCCTGATTGGCTGGGTACGTTTATGGCGGGTATTAGATGAATTAAAAAAAGAGAATGACATTATTGGTTTATTCAGTTTTTGGTGCGGAGAATGCGCATTTATCGGGAAGTACTTTGGCAAAAGAAATAGCCTAAAACATTTTACCTGGATATTGGGGCAGGATGCACGAAAAGGAAATAAATATATACCTCTTATTCGCCCGCAATCAAATGAATTGATTGCGATGTCTTATTTTTTGTCAAAAGAATTTTATAAAAATTATGGTATTCAACCACAACATATTATTCCTAATGGAATAGACACATCATTATTTCTGCCGCGAAATGTTGAAAGAGATATAACTATTTTGGGAGCAGGATCATTGATAGCATTAAAACAATATGATGTATTTATTAATGTTGTAAAGGAAATTATAAAAAAAATGCCAGATACTTCTGCAATGCTGTGCGGCAAAGGGTCCCGGCAAATGGAATTGCATCAATTAATTTTGCAGCAACAACTCCAGAATAATATTGTATTAACCGGTGAAAAACCTCATAGAGAAATTTTAACTTTAATGCAGCATGCAAAAATTTTTCTGCATACTTCAAACTATGAAGGTTTTAGCACGGTTTGCCTGGAAGCTTTATGTGCAGGTTGCCATGTTATAAGTTTTATAAAACCTATGCAGCATGATATTGATCACTGGCATATTGTTGAAACAAAAGAAGAAATGATAAATAAAGCATTGAATTTGCTTAATGATGCTGCAACGCAGTATAGCTGTGTATTTCCCTATTCAATGGATGCAAATGCAAGATCTGTTATGGATCTATTTGGTTATAATCCAACTAATGAAGTAGTGGGATAGCTTTTTCAAAAACAAATTCAGGAGTGTATCGTGTCAGGCAACGCGTATCGTCATATTTGCAAAATTGAAGCATGCAATTTCCACATTCAAGATCTGAGGAATCTAATAATATAGTGTGATTGCCGAGTGGCCTACTCCTGCCATGTGTAGAGCCAAACATTGCTAAGGTGGGAATGCCTGACACCCAGGCCATGTGCATCAATCCGGAATCTTCAGATAAAACAAATTTTGCCGATTGTATAATTGCAAATGCTTCTGAAGGTAAAGTTTTATTTACAAGATTAATAAGTTTATCTCCTAATTCACTTTTAAAATAATCTGCTTTTGCTGCAATTGAATTAACACCTAAAACAAGGAACTGTGTTGCAGGAAATATATTCAGCCACAACCTTGCGAAATCAGCATAATTTTTCAAAGGCCAATTGCNNTGCCGGATTAAGAATGACAATCGCTGATATTCCATCCCATCCATTTTTTTTTAATACTTCTTGCGGGTTTAATACCTCTTTTAACATAAAACGTGATGCCGGTAAATTGTGCCCCAACCCAATTGCTTCAATGGTCAATTGTGTACGTTCCCCGGCAGCGATGGGTGAAATTCTATCAAATTCACTCCAGGCATGCGGCATCACGGCTTTCCTTACCATCCTGCTGATGAGATTATTTTGCAGATCAAGCACAACATCATATCGCCGTATTAATATTTTAGGAAGCAATAGAAATGCAAATGCTAATTGTTTTTTAAAATTTCTGTATCCGCGAACTGAATAAATTCTATCAAAGAGTTCAATGCTCTGAGGTATGGATTTATTTTCTTCCAGTGTTAGTAAATCTAATTTTGCAGATGGTAAGGCATTGCGCAAAGCCTGCAGGTAAGGCAACGTTATTACAAGATCCCCCATTGCCTGCAGGCGAATAGCGAGTATTCGCCCGGGAGGTTTTTTTTTATTCCAGGGCTTTCTGGGAATTTTCATTGCGTCACATAATGGTTGTGGTTATAGCAGAAAAGGTATAGAATAAAACTCATAAAAAAAAGAATAAGTATATTCGCTTAGGTCGCACTATTTTTGAATCGATTTTAGCCGTTTCGGATCGTTGGTAACCATCTTTACAATAAGGTTATGGAAGATCCTATTCATATTATTGTGCCTGTTATATCTATAATGATATTCATCCAGGTATCCCTGCAATCTTTCCTTGCTACTATGATGGCGAATTCCTCTTAAACACCCCTTAAGGTTCATAATGTATATATGGAGATCAGAAAAATTTTTACCATCCTCGAAAGGAATCTGTTTCAATTTCTTGTACACTTTCTTTANNTAAAGGTAAATACCCTAGCCATTCATCATTAATCACTTTAGCCTTTTTACTAATATAGCTGGCGAAAAACGGAGCAAATTCTTCCGCTGAGGCAGCTTCTATTATTTGAGCGTAGGTGCGGCCAACGCCGCCCTTCACCTTTCCAATGCCACAACTACTAAACGCTTGTCCACCTTACTACGGCCACATTTCTGCTTCTCGGGCCCACCAATTAATATTTCATCTACATGTACTTCACAGGTTAAAGGATGTTGTTTGCTGCTTTTCATTGCTTGCTGCACTTTCCATTTAAACTCCTAACATGTTGGTTGCCGTAATTCAAATTCGTGACTTAATTCTAATGAAGACATTTCTTTTTTCTTTGTACTAATTTTAAACACAATATGAAAGGCTATCAATATCGAAAACTTACATTTGTCAAACATCGTACCTGCTGTAGGGCTTCCATCATATCTGCACTTTATGCAGCGTCTTGAAAAAGACTTTTTGCCTTTACAGTATTTTGTATGACCACATTTCTTACAAACAAATTTTCCATCTGGCCATTAAATGGATGCCAGGTATTCCAAAAAGGCGGCATCATCCTGAAATTGGCGATAAAACTTTATAGAATTCACACCTGTAAACTTAGTACTTTTATCCATTGGGCTAAAATACCCCAATTTACTCAAACGTGCGACCTAAGCGTATATACCTATAAAAGAAAACACAGTTGTGAATCGTATTTTTATAGAAATGATTTTGTTATGAAAAATAACGAAACCAATATTGAGTACTACAATGCCATTGCAAAGGAGTATAATAATATGTTGAATAAGGATTCGGATAGGGCTATTCGTAAAAAAGTCGCTGATAAGTTTTGTAGCATTGTTAAAAATGCCGTTGTGCTCGATTTTGGCGGCGGAACAGGTTTAGATCTTAGATGGTTATCAGACAATAACCATACTGTTTTTTTTTGTGAGCCTTCTTCAGGCATGAGACAAAGAGCAATTAGTGATTATTCAGATCTGCCACGCGATAAAATTATTTTCGTAGATGATTCTGCCACAGATTTTCTGCAATGGAATTTACGTTTTCCTTTTCCGGCACAGGTTGATGCGGTGCTTTCCAATTTTGCAGTATTAAATTGCATACCTAATATTGGATTATTATTTCAAAGCCTTGCATTAGTTATAAAGCCAGGTGAAAATATGATTGCTCTTGTACTTACCAGGAAACTTAAAAGCAAGTTGAATGGAAATTTTCGCAAAATGCTTACATCTTTTATTCATCAAGGGCCACTCACTCTTAATATCAGTTATAAAAAATACACGCAAATCGTTTATGTATATTCAATACAGGAAATAATAAAAGCTGCTGCAAAACATTTTGATTTTTGCAGCAGCGAAGTATTACCTGCTTCCGGTTTTACGCTCATACATTTAAAGCGCAAATGAAAAATTTATTCAAAAAAATATTCTTAGGTGATATTGAAGTGAAAGAATATTCAACCGTAACAACTGATGGCGAGATAAAAGAAAGTGTGTTTTTAAAAACTTTGAATGGCACTATCAATATTTCCAAAATTCATTGGTTGCTTTGTCTTGAACCTATCGTATTTGGTATTTGGCTGAAGAAAGATGAGCAAATAACTGATCTTAGTAAGAAACCAGGATACAGCATGTATTTCAGCGATTCTCCAGATATTGATTTTAAAAGCGCTAAAGGAAATGCTGTAGCAGTGATTGCTGTTGACTATTTTGATAAAATTGACGAAGCTGATGGAACTTTATATTTGCTTAAGTTGAGAGAAAGTAAAATATATCACGTCAACTTCTTTAAAACATTTTTATTATTTTATAAATACTATAAAAAACCAAAGTTCTCATATAAAAAATATAAATCTCTTATTGCAGCGTATAGCTTTCCCCGTAAGGTTAGACTAATTTCTTTTAAGGATAATGAATACTTTAATATTTTTCCTATGGATTTACTGGGGGAAATACCTCAATCGGGTAAATATGTATTTGGGTTAAGACACACAAACGTTGCGCTGGCTAAAATCATTGAAACAAAAAAAATTGTAGTATCCGAAGTGCCTTATATTTATAAGGATACAATTTATGAATTAGGCAAACATCACAGTGGCGCTCCTCCTTCGCCCGGTTCATTGCCTTTTAAAATAACCCAAACTGAAAATTTCGAGTTTTTTATTCCTGAATGGATAGATAGTTATAAAGAAATAAAAATTTTGAAAACAAAAAACCTGGGCAGCCATATGATGCTTTGGGGAGAAATAGCAAATGAAAAAATGCTGCGGCAATCATCTGGTAATTTATATCATATTCATTTTTTATTATACTATCATCAAAAATTAAAAAAGGAAAGCTATCCATTAGTTTAACCCGTAATAATAGTTCAGGTAGTTAGATATTTTTGGAGTTGCTATATAATTAAAGTTTTATCAATAATTAATATGCTTTTAAAAGAACCAAAGCATTTACTGTTAAGGTCTTTGCCGCTGATTATTTTCTTTACGATACTTCAATTGTTGGTTGCATTGTTACCCAATCATTTAAAGTTTGATGAAGCGATGTGGCAATACATTGGTAGGAATTGGTTCCGCAACGGGCTTGTACCTTATAGGGGAGGTGTTGATAATAAATCACCATTGATATTTGCACTTTTTGGATTGTCTGATAAATTGTTCGGTGTTAACTGCTGGTTTCCACGGATTGTGGATACTGCCTGCCAATCTGCAGGAATTTATTATGTTTATAAAATAGCAAAACATATTGCCAGTGATTATGCTGCTATTTTTTCAATAACAATATATGGACTTTCTTTACTTTGGAAAAGCACTGATGGAACAAGCGTTTCATTCACCGAAACCTGCTCCATAACTTTTATTATTATTTCTTTTTTTTACAATCTTAAAGGGCAAAAGGGAAAAGATTTTTTTATTAGTGGTTTAATAGCCGCCCTTGGATTTGGATTTAGGTTTTCTGCTATTTTTGGAATTGCCGCAATCTTTATTTCATCGTTTCGACGTAACAAAGCTTCTTCGATCTTTTTTTTGTTGGGCGTTTTATCATGCATAATATTAATCGCATTTTTATTTATTTTGGCGGGGATTAACCTTCATGATTTTCTCACTTATGCTTTAACCGATAATTTTGCT
Source organism: Chitinophagaceae bacterium (assembly GCA_003132765.1). GTDB lineage: Bacteria > Bacteroidota > Bacteroidia > Chitinophagales > Chitinophagaceae > Ginsengibacter. The sequence continues at coordinate 10,289 of PKYU01000164.1, forward strand.
TCAGGAAGTGTTACAGACCACAACCTGTCATGGCGCCTCACTAATTTCATGAATGGCTTCTTTTATTCAGAACTTATATTGTTTTATCCTTTTGTTTTGGCTTTTTTCTTTTTCAGAAAAAATAGTTTTCTTACAATATGGCTGATTTGTGAATTTATAGGTATTTGTACGATTGGCACTTTTGCAACGACTCATTTCAAAAACCTTTTGCCCGTTATGTCTTTAATGAGTGGCCTGTCACTTGCTTATTTAATAGAAAATTATAAAGTGCCTGTAAAGCCCGTTATTATAATTATATGGATTATTTTTTTTCCAAGGTTGTTGAATCCATTTATTGATGCAAAGCACTTAATCAGCCCAGAGGCAGATACTAATGGTAAGCTTTGTACGCAACCCTATCAGCAGCCGGATGATAATTCAAAAAAGAAATTGGGATTATGGATTAAATCAAATATTAATCCACAAGAACATGTATTTGTTGCAGGCTATGGATCAATTATACAAGCTTATTCTGAAAGGCAATCACCAACCATTTACTTCAATGTAACCCAAACTGCCGCTGCAAAAAAAAGATTATTTTCCGATCTTGGCGGTAGCAAACCTGCAATGATTGTTATTCCTTTAAACCAGGAGTATAACAATAATGTAAACGATGATATCAGGATCTTTATCGATTCGTTAATAATTAAAAATTATTCCTTTACGAAATGTATGTATGGCTATAGCGCTTACAGGCTTAAAAATTAAAGCATGGTTGAAGTAATTCTTCTTATCCTGGTTACTTTTTACAAAGCACTGATTGGAAAGATTGCTTCAGGATAATAAGATAAAACTTCATTCATTAACCCCGGTACGTCGCCATACACATATTTTACTTTTCCATTGATACATATTTTGCTGAATAAAGAAAGGGAGAGATTAATTGCTGCCAATTGATTTTTAATTGCTTCATCAAACAAAAGAATTTCTCCTTTGCGTAAAATCAATTGAATATCTTCCGGGTTTATAGAATAAAATGCATCGAAGCCGGTTTTATTATTTGAATTTGCTACAACTATATCTGCCTGTTGGTTGACAGCAATTGAAGCAGTACTATTTTGTTTCCAGATTGCAGCAGGTGTTTTTGTAAGTGAATGAAACAATTCTTCATCGGTCAAAAGCAGTGTATTTCTTGCTAAACGTAAGTGTTCCCACAAATTCCAGTTTGCAGAAAGCGTTGAATCTGTTCCGAAAAGAATGGAAGTTTCGGTTTTGAGTTCATCAATTGCAGCAGTGCAATTCAACAAAAAATAATTTGATGAAGGGCACCACACTAATGCTTTAAATACTGTTGCCTGGTCCTGGCCCATTGCTACGCCATGCACTCCAATGATTTTCCTTTTAAATACATTCCATTGTATTAATTGATCAATTTCTTTATGTGCAGCCCGATCTGTTCCTTCACCAACATGAATTACATAAGGTTGTTCATTTGTAAAAAGGTTGTTCAGTTTTAATTTCCAGTTCTTTTCAAATTGAATGGAATGTAAATCATAATTGTTTTGAAATACTGTTATAAAATTATCCCTGATATTTAATTTCTCCCCGTGATTTACAACTTTAGTAATTCCGTTTAATAAATTTTTATACATTCCCCATTCAGTTCTTAGTTGCTGAGGAATTTTCAAAACGGACCGGATCATTTCTTTATTCCTTACATGGATGTCTTCGCCCCATTCCACGTAATTCTTATAAACCCGGTTCCCGGTTTGTGGAAATAAATTGAAATCAAGGTGATCATGTGAATTAATTAAACCGGGAAATGCCAACGAATCTTCAAAAAAGATACTATCACGTGTCTTAAGAATCTTGTTTTTAGCGTAACTGGTTATATTCTTTATTTGTTCTCTACTTACTTCGATATTCACAGGCTCGACTTTCTCAATGATTTTCAGATTACATAGCTGCATTATCTTTTTTTAAAAGCATTCCGTAAATGACCGACGTCCCTTTCCATTTCTCATAAACATGGAGTGCGTTTTGGGCCTCATAAAAATGCTTCGCCGATTCATCAATAGGCTTCTCTATTAAACGCA
>PKYU01000045.1:0-3301 GCA_003132765.1 Chitinophagaceae bacterium
GAAATCTACTGCTGATAGCGATAAAATGATGAGGATATATTCGTCAGGGAGCATACAGGCAAGCTGCATGTCACAGGCAGTGTTTCTTTCAGCCTCCTAGAACATTCTATTATTTTCTTATTTCGAAACATAGTTTCACCATTCCACTTTTATAGGCTGTCACATTTTTTAGGTGTAATGCTTGTTCTTGTCCTATTTGGGCAAAAAACGGTGTTCCGTCACCTAACATTATGGGGAGAATTGACTGTCTTATTTCATCCGCTAAGTTTAAGCGAATGAAATCTTTTGTAAGCATATCACCGCCTACAAGCCAAACATTCTTGTAGTTTGGTTTTAGTCGTTCATTCACAAGTTTGTTCAGGTCTCCCAAATAAGTTTCAATGTTCTGTCTGTTAACCGGCAGTTTTCTGTGAGTTAGTACAATAGTCGGCACGTCTCCATAAACCCAACCATAGGATTTTGAAAGCTCCAAAGCATGCTCATATGTCCGGGACCCCATTATAAAGCAGTCTATTGTCCTAAGAAATTCCACTGCATCTTGTTCAGTAACTCCGTTCTCGTAGTTGTCAGATGTCTCAAACCACGAAATGCTATTGTCTTTTTTGGCAATATAGCCGTCAAGTCTGGAAACCATATGTATAGTTATTCTAAATACGTCTGTCGCCATCTATGTGTCATTTGGGTGTTCTAAAAATTGCGTGGGGTCCAACATTTATATCTTTTTTTGTATTTGCCAATAATGTCCAAATGGGTCTTTAATAGTCCCTTGTCTGTAGCCGTATTCGTAATCTTGTGCTGGACTTATTTCAATTGCTCCTGCTTTGATTGCTTTGGTCGTTATACACTGGTATTCCTGATTTTCTAACGGTTTACAATTTGCTTAACTCCCATTTCATATGTTGCAGGAGTGAAATTAAAACGGTTATTAAATTTTGAACTATCAAAGATGTAGTCCCTGTCGTATTGATACATCATTTCAGGCATTTCTCTCATTTCAGGCATAAATATTCCAAGTAGTTTAAGCATAAACTTTGATAAAACCATCACTTTTTTTGAAGTCTTCATTTCTTTGTTAAATAGTGCAATCCATTCCTGTCCCGTCAAAGTGTTATTATCAGTTGGCAAATGCCAGACCTGGTTAAATGCTTCAGGTGTATTACCTAAAATAGCAGTTGCTTTGGCTGCATCAGGGGTATAAATAAAAGAATGTTTTTTTGTGGCATCAATAAACCAGTTTGGTCTTTTTCCCCTTAGTAAAGTTTTATAAACCAATTCTATAAGAATACTATTTTCATTATCAGGTCCATAAAAATCCGGCGCACGGGCAATTAAGGCTGTAAGATTACCGACTGTAACTTCATTCATCAGCATTTCAGCAATTTCCTTTCTCACCAATCCTTTTTTACTCGGCGGATTGATTGGTGAATCCTCCAACATATGCCCTATTGTTTTGATGTCGTACAAATAGATATTATCAAAGAAAATCAATTTTGCTTTATGTTTAATACAGGCGTCAATAGTAACTTTCATTAATTTTGGCCACTTATCCCTCCATACTTTTATATTGTAATCAAATCCAACTACAAGATAAACCAAGCCTGAACTTTCAATAGCTTTTTCAACCATTTTTGTGTCGGACAAGTCTGCTGGAAATAATTCATCTGTTTCATTTACTTTCTGCGGATTGCGACTTACTAACCTAATTTGATTTGTATAATTTTTCAATTCCGTTGCCAATACTTTTCCTATTGTTCCATTTGCTCCTAAAATTGTCTGTCTCCTAAAATTTTTTTATGCTAATAATTTTTTTCGATAATTTATATTTTCGTATAACGTTCACGGCTTTGTGCAGTTGGGGAATTGACCAACTGTCTGCCCGGAACCGAAACCAAATTTATAAATAAAAGGTGATGCTAAGTTTTGCCGTTCCAATGTGAATGCTATCGTCAAGGCTTGTCTGTCCGACAACATTTGCATCACTGAAGTAAAATAGCGAACAAATGTTGAGGCTTACAGCGTAAAGCCCCACACTATTGCATAGGAACGAATGTTTGGCGAAGTTGTCTAATCATCTAACCTGCTTTCAATATCCATGCTTTCATGCAAGATTCTTACAATCTGGACTGTGTCATTTACTACTTTGTAAAAAATAAGGTGAGATTTTACCTTAGCTGCGCGGTAGCTTTTTCGAACAGCTTCCATTTGCTTACCTGTCTTTGGATTTTTACAAATGAAGGCTATTTCGTCAAATATTAGGTTGTAATATCTGTCTGCCTGTTCAATAGACCATTTGTCTACTGTATAAAGCCAAATTTCTTCCAGGTCTGAGATGGCTTTTTTACTGATTACGTAAGGCAACGGTCTCATTGTAGCTTAGAGCGAAGTTTTTTAAGATTGGCTTTCGCGTCAAAGTTTTTGACAAACCCGCTCTTTTCACCTTGTTGGAGTGCTTTTGAGAGATTTTTCCTTTTTGATTCGTCTAATTCTAAAAGTCTGAGAGCTGTCCGGACTACCTCACTTGCGGAACTGTACCTTCCTGATGAAACTTTGGACGAAATGAAATCTTCAAAATGTTCTCCCAATAAAATTGAAGTATTGCGCGCCATTATAGATAACTTTGTATAAAAGTACCAAGAATTGGTATAAAATCCAAATATCAATTAGTAGTGAAATCGACCCGCGGCGGTCCAATTACAATAGGGCTTGCTGTTGTACTGGAAATTTATATTCGTCCGCCCAATTAAAAAACTATTGATGAAGATATGTACAGAAGATGAATTATTAAAGCCTGCCCAAACTTCTGCTGATGGCTTGCACATAGCTGATGTTACATTGTCAAGCCTGCTTTTTCAAACTTTTGGTAGCTACACATCTACTATTATCTGAAGCTTTTCATTTTACTCATTCTTATTTTTTAAAAATAAAATATACTGCGAGTACAAGAAAACAAAATCCAATTAAATGATTGAGGCGAAAAGATTCATTTTTAAAAACAATAATTGTAAAAAACGAAAAAATAATAAGAGTTATCACTTCTTGAATTACTTTTAGTTGCCATAAACTAAAAGGTCCACCATTTTCATTGAAGCCAATTCTATTTGCTGGAACTTGAAATGAATATTCAAAAAGTGCTATTCCCCAGCTTATAAGGATTATAGCGGGTAATGCTAAATTGTTAAACCAATTCATTTGTTTAAATTTTAAATGTCCATACCAAGCGATTGTCATAAAGATATTTGACAATATTAGTAACCCTATCGTATAAAGTCCTTTCATAACTGATGTTGCTAAATTTGATAAA
>PKYU01000045.1:3315-8282 GCA_003132765.1 Chitinophagaceae bacterium
GGCTTGCTGCTGTGCTGGAATTAGAGATTATTATCGCTTATAACAATTCCTTTTTTAAATAACTCATGCTTTTGCCAATTATCCCGCCAAGTAAACCAAGTATCAGACCCATTATTGTTCCAAGAATTATCAAATGCATTAATGTACCTGCAAAGGTTTGATATGCAAAATAGACTTTCATATTTGGATAATGTACAGTATTATTTATGTCAGATCATTCTTTAACATTAAGGGGGTCTTTCAAAATAAAATGCTNNGCATTCCAAATACAATTAGAATAAGTGCTGTTAAACTTGCAATAGCACCGCTACCTGTACCGCTCCAAAAACCTAAAATTATTCCTGCCAAAATTCTTTTTCTTTTGAAGGCTTCGATAGTAGCGAAAACAAGAATTAATATTGCAATTGCAGCCCAAAATATGTCGTCGACAATATCTCGAAAAGGAAGGTCAGGATGAATAATATTATTTATTCCTATTTCAATAGTCCATAATAACCCAATTACTAACCCGAATGAAAGATTTTTCTGTTCCTTAATTATAATTGATTTACGTCTAAAAAACCAGAGAAGGAGACCCGCAAAGATTAATATAATTGAGGATATAAGGCATCCTAATGCCTCTAAACCCACCGGCCATGAAAATGGTCGGTAATTAAAGTAGATAGCAATAACCAAAATGGCACTGATGAACATACAAAGACGCAAAAGAGCATTGCTATTCATATATAGGATTCACTTAGGTTGGAATTTNNAAAAGCTAAATTACTAACGTTCGGCTGGACTGCTGCTGATAGCATTACAAAAGATGAGGTTTTGCAGGCCAATCAGCATAGAAGCAATCCCATTGTTTGTTAGCGGTAGTTTTTTATATATGTCATTTTGCTAACAGTGTGGGACACGAACCAACGCCGGGAGCCACGTTATGAGAAGACTGTTACAATTAATCCCACTTACCAGACGAGGAAACAGCATACTTTCCGGACCCGGTGAAGAATAATGCCAGAGCACAGAGCATCAACATGGCTTCGATTTCTATTGCCCAGCCGCCACCCATTTCTTTAACAGAAAACATGGCAGTGTGAAGCACCATTAATATAGCAACAAGCATATCTGCCACTATGAACAAAGCAGCGAGCCGTGTTCTGAATCCAACAAGGATTAATAACGGCGCAATCAATTCAGCAAGGTAAGTGCCGTAGGCCAGGAAGCCCATTCCGCCCAGCATACCCTGTATCCATCCTACGCCGTGTGTTAATTTAAACCATCCGTGAAACAGAATGATTACTGCCACAGCAATACGAAGGAAAAGTTTTCCTAAATCATCATTTTTTAACATCATGATTAAGAGTTATTGTTAAAGATAAAAACAGTAAATTTAGTTTGAATAATTTTTTATTCACATTAGTTCTTACCCGTTGTTGCATATCTTGCCCTTGTTATACTAACGGCGTTTTAATGCCGGATTATTCAGAAAGAACATTTTAGCCTTCGGTTGTTTTTTTAGCCAGGCTCTGGAGCATGGCAAACACCCCCGCTTGCAGCAATACTTACATATGTGTCCAGTAAAGCTGCCAATGTGATGAGAGTGGGTCTCTCGATGGGAGAAGAGGAGCAACCTTCACCATCAAAATAACACCGGTAATGCTGTACATAATTTAGACCTTTCGCAACAAAGAACCAATGCAGTGAAAACACAGCTGGTAAATTTGGGTATTGACGAATTTAGCCTGCATAGCTATCTTTCATTATATTCTATGCCAATAGGTATATGGACGGATGGATACGAATGAATCAAGAGGTTCGCGTACGGTTCTGTGTGGAGCAGGTGGTGAAATCCACCTTGCTTACTCGGCTGTAGGCAGTTTTGGGCTCTATGAAACGAAATTACTTTTATTGCCCAAACGGCTTTTGAAACGAACAATTGATATTATCACCCGGAGAAACATGAAAGTAGTTGCAAAAATATTGATAGTATTGATAGCGATATTTCGTTTTTAAAATGTCTGCTCCACTACCACATTCAACACCTCCGTTAATAACATTAACTGTTGCCCCAAATCCCGGCAGTCTTCCTTTTTGAATATCGTCTGGTGTTGGAATCCATTTTCCAGTCATAATATCGTGACAAGATGGTTTGGGAAATTGTGGTGTCATCCAGAACCATAACGCTGAGGCAAACGATAGTAATGGGTCTTTTGATAAAAATTCAGGATGCTCAAGCAATGAGTCTTTACTTCCATACCATGCATCACTAAATTGCCCATAATTATAATTCCAAGTTAATTGCTTTGGGCCTCTGCCATAATAATATTTCCCTTCAATTCCCGGATAATTTTTCTTTGACGTATCATTATATGCATATTGAAATCCAACTTCACGCTCCTCCAAAAAATATAGCCCCCACTTAAAATAACCCCCAGGAGCATTTTCCCATCCTCCACTTGTTTCCTGAGCAATATTAGCCAGGAATGCAGCCAACTCTCTTTTTTGTGTACTGTCATCTCCATCAGAAAGAAAGGAAGGAAATAATCTTGCCGCAAGGATAAGTGTTTTAAATGAATAGAAATCTGGATTATTATTCAGGGAGTCTTTAATGCCAATTCCATATCTCTTAGGAAATAAGTCATTCCATTTTTTCTGATTTAAATATTTGGAAACTCTTGTTTTGCTGCGGTTATCTATATTATTCTTTAATGGTTTAATTGGTTCTATGGTTTGTCCCAAGGCTATAAAAGTAAGCGACCAAAAAAAGTAAGAAAAATATATAGCACTTTTCATTAGCATAGAGTCTGTAAAAATTGCCTACAAGGTTTTATGGTCTTGGCGATGTGGTGGCATTTGAAAACCGTCCAGCCCGTAACTGCTGCTGAATAAAGTTACAAAAGTTGATGTTAAGAACTACAGCTCGGTTTTATTCGTCAGCCGGAACTAATGCTGACAGCGAACAACAGCCGATTGTTAATATGTCAGCCAGCATAGCAGCAAACAACTTTGTTGGTGGCTGGGCTTTTTTGTGTGTGGTATGTTCTTGTTAGTGGTAATGATTGTTCTGAAAAGAAAATTTATTTAATTATTGTCTACCAATTCGATGTCCATAGTTTTTATTAAGCCATTCTCAAAAGTATAAATATGCTTTACCTTACCATCAAACATTGAATTGCCCTGTAAGTCTTTTACTTTTTGATGAACTTCAACTTCTAAACTTCCGTTCTGTCTTTCATTAAATCCGATTGGTTCCACGTTTGGATTTATCTCATTCCATTGTCTTGTCCAATATTGTTTTATTTCATCGTGTCCGCTTATGTAACCACCTTCCCAAGCTTTTGACCATTGCACATTTGGTTGCATTGTCGAAAGTGCTTTGTCAATGTCTCTCTCGTTGAAAGCAGAATATGCTTTCTTAATTAAATCTTTTAATTGAGCTGTCATACATGTCTTTTGTTTAAATGTCGGTTTACATTGTCGTTAGATGGTGTCCGTTAGCCTTGCCACCACACATAGAAAAGTATCCGAAAAAGTCCCAAACAAATGCCGTAATTAAAATCAGCTTACGGGCTTTACAGGCAGCAATCTCAACCCAACTCTAAATTTACTATTGTTTTTCCTATTAGATATTTTGAAAATTCAAGCCATTACATTGATTTATGGAAGGTTAATAATAACCTTCATGGGTAATTTTTGGCAAGTAGGGCCCGAACCATTGCTGAAAGCATTACAAAAGATGTGGATTTGCAGGTCAGCCAGCATTGCAGAAAGCCTCGCTGTTATGTGCCGTTCTTCTTTATGCCCTACCACTGCAACTTCATTGTCTCGTCAGAAGGTTTTAGAAATTGAAGTATTATGTCCCGGTGTCCGATTAATATTCCGTTACTGTCCTTTGTTAATTTAATTATAGAAGGTGTCCCTCCATAATGATTGTTTAGTTCAGAACGATTTTTGTCTGTAATCAAATCATCGCCTTCAAAGTAATAAATAATAGGGTACTCGGGAAAATTAGGTGCAGAGATATGTCCGTGTACATGCGCAGGGGACGTATGGCTTGGGTATTGTGCTGGTCTGATTGTACGAAACTCGTATTTCCCGTCAGCATCTGTTTTCATTCTCCCATGTATTCGGGGATGTAATTCACCAGCACCACCTCCGCCTGCTATATAATATCCTTTTGCGTCTGTATGCCAAACAGAAAGTATGGCTCCTTTGGCAGGAGTTTTTCCGTCCGGTAAATAAATTGTCCCCGAAATAATCATTGGTTCACCAGGCTCACTGTCTGTAACCATTTTAATTTTTGCCGGAATGTCGAGTGTGTCATTGCTAGTTGTCGTTAAAGCATTTGAACCAGTTGTCTGTCCGCAACTGCAAAACAAAAAGGTCAAGAATGAAATTATGAGATACATATTTTTCATTTTATTTTAATTTTTCATTTTATTTTTCAATATTAGCCAATCAACACTAAGTTTGTCAGTAACAGAAATTAATATTGTCAAACAACAAATCAAAAGCAGGAATGTTGTCATTCCATTTTGGAGCAGTAGTCCTTTATGAAAAATAAAAGTGGCTACAGCCATATCAATGATTAAAAATAAGCATGAAATTCTTTTAAAAAAGCCGAGAATTAGAAACAGTCCACCAATGAACTCTGTCGCCTTGCATAAATAGGCGCTAAAATTTGGGAAGGGAATATTTACTGTCTTTAATGTGTCTGCAAAGTCCAACATATTGCTGTCATGAAATAGTGATAGACCATAGCGAACAAAAATAACTCCCACCCAAACTCTTAAAAAGAAAATACCATTTCTCCAAAGTGCCTTTTGCCCGAAGAGTAGTTTAAATATTGGCATGATGGTCGTCTTTAAAATGGCACATAACACTTACCTATTCATGTTATTACATATACTAAGCTAAAGAAAATTATATTGAAAACCTATCACCTGCAATTATACCTTTTATATTGTCGTTAGGACAATCCA
>PKYU01000306.1 GCA_003132765.1 Chitinophagaceae bacterium
TATATGCTCTATATAAAGCAGGAGCTATTATTAAAGGATATTCTTTAAAGCCTGAAACAGATCCATCGCTTTTTAATTTGATTGAAAAAACAATTGGGGTTCAATCAATAATTTCTGATATTAATGATGGTTCAAGAATAGAACAGGAGATTGTATCCTTTCAACCGGATTATATCTTTCATTTGGCAGCTCNNGCGTAGATCGTACAAAGAACCTTTATATACATTTGCTACCAATGTGATGGGTACGGCAAATGTTTTGAATGCACTTATTAAATTAGAAAAACCATGCTCGGTTGTACTAATTACTACTGACAAAGTATACGAAAATAAAGAATGGTATTACCCCTACCGGGAAACGGATCGTTTAGGCGGTTACGATCCATATAGTGCAAGTAAAGCGTGTGCCGAGTTGGTGATTAATAGTTATCATCAATCTTATTTTAGTCCGNNAAAAAGGCGATTGCAAGCGTGCGAGCCGGGAATGTAATTGGCGGAGGAGATTGGGCAGAAGACAGGTTGATTCCAGATATAATAAAATCTTTAGTTCAAAATAGGGATATTATTATTCGCAATCCCCATGCAATGCGCCCATGGCAGCATGTATTAGAACCTGTTTTTGGTTATTTACGATTAGGGGCTTTATTATCCGGAGACCCTACAAAATATGGCGGTGCCTGGAATTTTGGACCGCTTGGTTCGGATGATTTACCGGTATTAAACATTGCAAAACAGTTTATAGAAATATGGGGCAAAGGAAAGATAAATATTCAGGCAGATCCAAATCTTCTTCATGAAGCCGGATTATTAAAGCTGGATATTAGCAAAGCTTTGCATGAATTAGGGTGGAAGCCTAAAATGAATACAAAAGACGCAATAAACAGAACCAGCAATTGGTATAAATCATTTTATGAAAAAAAAGCAACGGCGGTTGAATTAATGGAAGCGGATATTTTATATTATGAATTGTTATGAATAAAGAAATGGATCCATTATTTACGAATTTACATGACAAGTCAGTAAGAGAAAGCCTGGTTCCTCTTTTTAGGCATAAAATAACCAGGACTATTGTTCCTGGCAAAGACTATATCCCGGTTACAGGTAAAATTATAGATGAAAACGATGTGCTGCTGGGAATTGAANNATGGTTAACGGCTGGTAGATTTAGTGAATTATTTGAAAGAAAATTTGCGAAATATTTGGGTAGCCGTTTCTCATTATTAGTGAACTCAGGTTCTTCTGCCAATTTATTAGCTTTCTACACACTTACCTCACCCAAATTAGGAGAAAGGGCAATAAAGCCCGGAGATGAAGTTATTACGGTCGCTGCCGGTTTTCCAACTACATTAAATCCTATGGTACAGTTTGGTTGCATTCCTGTTCTTGTAGATGTTGATATCCCAGGATACAATATCAAAGTAAATGATATTGAAAAGGCGATCTCTCCAAAAACCAAAGCGCTTATGATAGCCCATGCTTTGGGAAATCCTTTCAATTTAGAGGTTGTAATGGCGATAGCGAAGAAATACAAACTATGGGTCATAGAAGATAATTGCGATTCTTTAGGCGCAACGTATAATGATAAAAAAACAGGAACCTTTGGAGATATAGCAACGGTTTCATTTTATCCTGCCCACCATATTACCATGGGTGAGGGAGGGGCAGTATTAATTAATAATGCAAACCTGAAAAAAATCGCAGAAAGTTTTAGAGATTGGGGAAGGGATTGCTGGTGTGCACCGGGATGTGATAATACCTGTGGGCAACGGTTTGAATGGCAATTTGGTGAATTGCCCGAAGGNNCAAATACACCTATTCTCATATTGGCTTCAACCTGAAGGTTACCGATATGCAGGCCGCCATCGGTTTGAGCCAATTGGCCAAGGCTGACATTTTTATTAAAAAGCGCAGAGAAAACCACACTAATCTGAAAGATCGTTTCAAGGAGCTGGAAGAATACTTTATTTTGCCCGAAGCGACTGAAAATGCTAATCCAAGCTGGTTTGGTTTTATGCTGACGGTAAGGGATAGCAGAAAAATTGACAGGAATAAATTGGTAGAGTATTTAGAGAATAAGAAGATAGGAACCCGGTTATTTTTTGGAGGCAATCTGTTAAGGCAGCCTGCTTACGCACAGTTGAATTATCGTAAAATTGATGACCTGCCTAATTCGGATATAATATTAAATCAATCCTTTTGGCTAGGAGTATGGCCCGGTTTGAATGATGATCATTATGATTTTATTTTGGAGTCTATTAGGGAATTCTTAGGAGCAAATTAAAATGAAGTGAAAGAGGTAGTCTTAATTACAGGGGTTACAGGATTTTTAGGAAGTCATTTGGGAAAATTCTTACAGGAACAAAATTACTTCGTAATTGGGACGAGGCGTGATGCTTCTAACCTGAAAAATTGTATTGAATTTAACGACCGGATTACCTGGTTAAATATTGATGAGGATCTTTGGAAAGAAAAGGCTATCGGTTGGAAACCAAAAATAATTATTAATGCGGCCTGGAGTGGAGTAAAAGCTTTGGAAAGAGATGATTGGGGGTTACAGGCAAAGAATCTGAATTTCCTTCAAGATTTGCTTTATATCGCTGAAAATTCTAATACTCAAAAATTTATTGGTATCGGATCACAGGCTGAATATGGGTTTACGGATAGAATTATTAAAGAATCTCATCCCCTAAGTCCGACAAATGCTTATGGTGCATTGAAAATTGTAGCTTCCAAATNNCTAATAAAGTACTATTGTGAATTACACAGCATGCCTTGGTATTGGTTAAGAATTTTTTCAGTTTTTGGAGAAAAGGAGGACGAAAAATGGTTGCTCCCAAGTGTTATAAAAAAATTAAGTTCAAAGGAAAATAGAAAAATGGAATTTTCTCCTGGAGAGCAGCAATATGCTTATTTATATATAAAGGATTTGGTTGACGCAATTATAAGAGTAGTTGTCATGCAGGGAAATAGAAGCGGTGTTTATAATATAAGCGGCACCCATCCATTACCCCTAAAAATGCTCTTAACTTTAATAAGAGATAAAATGAATCCCGGTTTTGAACTGGAATTTGGATCATTGCCTTACAGGAAAAATCAGTCTATGGTCATAGCTGGCGATATGTCACTTTTTAATCAGGTTTTTGGAAGTTTCCAAACGACCAATTTGGAAGAGGGTTTGAATCGCATAATTGAATATTATACTTCAAAAGCATTAAATGAAAGTATCTGATTTTATAGCCTTATTTCTGGAGTCCAAGGGCATCAAACATGTATTCGAATTGTCAGGAGGTATGATTACTCACTTACTTGATTCATTGAGCCAAAAAACCAGTATTAATATTATTTCTATGCATCATGAGCAAGCTGCTGCGTTTGCCGCTGATGCTTATGGCAGGGTCACCGGCATTCCTGGTATTGCTTTGGCAACCAGCGGCCCGGGAGCTACTAATTTTCGNNCACTTAAAGGTGACCGTCCAATTCGACAATTAGGATTCCAGGAAACTGATATTATTTCAATGGCCAAACCAATAACCAAAGCAAGCTTTCAGGTTTATAATCCTGAAGATATACCTGAAATGTTTGAACTGGCTTTTAATCTGGCAACTGAAGGAAGACCTGGTCCGGTTTTAATTGATATTCCAATGGATGTACAGCGTGCGCAAATAGAGGTATCACTGAAAGATCCTGAAAATTTAAACCCTCCTGTTGCATTACATAGCGAATTGTTTGCAGATTTAATAGAAGATATTCAAAATGCAAAACGCCCGATCATATTAGCAGGTAGAGGCGTAAGATCAGCATTT
>PKYU01000389.1 GCA_003132765.1 Chitinophagaceae bacterium
TCATCAACAAGTAAATACATGATATCTTCTAATTCTTTTAATCCTTTTTTCGTATCTACATTATAAACATGATGCCCGCCCTGTATATGATAAGGTGATTTTTTTTCTGAACGTACCTGTTCCATGAGATAGATAAAGCCATCGATATTACCAGTTTGTGCAAGACATTGAGCGATGTAGATTTTATTCTCTTGATTGGTTTCTTTAGCCTGTAAAGCTTTTATTCCAATTACCTCCACCTCTTTTGGATAACTTTCATAAAAAAGTTGCGTCATGCGAATAAATAAATAATCATTATAATCATCCATACTTTTATATAGAAGCAATAAATCATCCCTGTTTCCTCCCAAGTCAAGGAAGACATTTACCATATCTATCTTATTTAAGCTATTAATGTCATTATTTTTAATGTACTTTAAAATGCTGTCCGTAGCATTTTTAATTTGTAAGTGTTTGCATAAAGCAATGTGAGTTCCAAATACACCATCGAGTTTGATTCCAGTTTTAAGATTTTCTACTATTTCTTTTTTAAAGGCAATAATTCCCTCATTGTTGAGCGAATCCAATATTAATTTGGATAAAGAGTCGGTATTGCGAAATGCTGTCTTATCAAAACTGCGTACACCGCTTTTGTCCAGCCAAACCAATTTCAATAGATACTTTAGGGGAGTCGGGAATCTAAATTTTTTAAAAATTTCACCCAATAGAGATTCTTTATATAACCAATGGTATCCATCTTCATCCGTCCATAAACAATTTTCGAATTTTGCATTGGGCAGGTTGGAAAAATAATATTCTTTCAAAATCGGTAACAGTATCCTATCGGTTTCATCATCCCTATACTGATAATTGAGAATTTCATTTGCCCGGTAGTAATCAAAAAAATCATTCTGCTCAAGGGTTTGAAGGCATTCAGATAAAAGAACAGAGTGGCCTGACCGGCTAAATTCTATAAGATACCTGAATATAAAATTTGAATCAGCCTGTTTACGAATGGAGTTTCCCTGAAACTCAATATATAATTCATCGTGAGGAATTGATTTTTTGCCGTACGCCTTGAAATAATTTTTAAGGCCGGTTTTAAATGCGCCCAGTGATTNNTGTGATTGAATATATTTCAGGTCATTTTTCCTTTTTTGCAGTTCCGCTTTTTGATATTCCAGCGCATCTGAATCTCCTGTTCTGTTTTCTATTGTTCCTTCGGTAGCATCCAGGCATAATTTGTAAAAATTGTCAGCCAGGTCCCGTTGATTATTATACGTCAGACCGGAAAAACAATTCCGCAACCGGTTAATTTCATAGTCGCCATTATCCCATTCATACAATACGTAATCATAACAATCCTTTGATATTAAGGAACCCAATTGCCAATTGTTATCAAGGAGAATATCATTTATNNGTGGGTATTTGTATTTTGCAGAAACAAATCAATTTCTTTAAACTCGTCTCTCAGGTAGCTTTTGCCGATCTCCTTAATATGTTTAGCTACAGGAAGTATTATTAACGGATCAACCTGAAACATATCGGCACATTTATTAAAAAGGCGGCTCAAAAAACTATTTGTTTTTATACTTGAGTAATCCATGAATTTATACCAATTCTCATTTTTGCTTTGATTGAGTAATGCGCCTAAATGAATCCTGTTATTTGTATTTAATAAAAATTCCTGCAGATTAATTTCTGAACCGCCGTGAGTAATTTTCTTATTATACTCTATCAAATAAGGAGGCCCTTCCAATCCATAATAGTAGAAATCTTCAGTTAAATTCAGCACCATAATCAAATCATACAGATGATCCCTGTATTGGTGGCTGTTGCTTAATTCATTAAGAGCAATGAGTTTCCTTATTAATGATTCATCCCCAATTTTATGTGCCGCAAATACCTGAATAAAATGACCTGCGTAGTATCCATCACCGGTGGCTTCGAGACATTTTAGAGCAACTTTCAAAAACGCCTGTTTTTGTGATCCTGTAAATGAAGCTTCTTTTAGAATCCGGCAACAAAACATTTTTATTCTCCCGGTAATTGTATCCTGGCCGACACAATCAATGAGGTAATCGATGCATTGAATAGAATTGGAAAGAAACGCTCCAATAATTTCTTCATAAACTAATAAAGGCCGGATGTTAAGCTGTATCGATTTTTCTATAAATTTTTTTAATATGATTAATTTAAATTCACTGGTATATTTTGAAGGCTCTGTTTGAAAAATTAATTCAATATTATCATTTTCTATATACGATAATAATTGTTGAAAAAGGTGATCATTAAATTCCAGTAACGAAAGCAAGGAAGAGATCGTTTGGATCCATTTTGTTTTTATCTTCTTGAATTTTTTACCTATTCCTGAGAGTGAAATAATTTCTTCAAAGCTCAATTTTGACAGGAATAATGCGGCCAGGTGCTCCTGGAAAAGAGCGTTCGAGAAACTCCAGCTATTGTTAGAGACAGAAACTAAGGAATTGTGTTTCAAAAGTTCTTTTTCATTATGATTAAACAGTTCCTGAAAGTTTTCATCCGTAAATGAATTCGTTCCGGCGAGCTGAAGTGAAAAGGCAAGTTTTTGGATGGTTCTTTTAAATTGAACGCTTTCATGATTTACCGATTGTCCCCCACTCATTTGTCTTTCCAATGAATGTTCATAGGTTCTTTCGATGAAATTATCAATAACTTTTAATTTGTTATCGGGCAAAACATGCGGAGCTTTCAAAAACTCTTCGGCAAGATTGGTGAGGTAAAATGGATGATATAACATTCCCCCAATATTGGTGCGATGTACAGCGTCTTTAAAATCAGCATAAAGAGCTGCCAGTTTATGCCTTAAATATTTGTTGATGTCTTCTGAATCCAATGGATATAATTCATAAACAGAAAATTGCTCCAGTATTTTACCGGCATTATAGTAATTAAAGAAGAGTTTTCTGCAGGAGGTGATGATGCTTACAGACGGATAGGATATACTGAATTCATTGATATGCTTAATAATGTCAGTAAATTTATCTGTTGGAACTTCATCTAACCCATCTATGAAAAGAATTAAATCCTTAAAGGGAATTTTTTTCCATGCTCCATATAAATTATTGAGTAAAGATTCAACAGGTTGTACCGTATATTTTTTAATCTCAACCAATAAAGGCTGGATTCGAAGGCCGGATTCTTTTAGTTCGAAGGCCGTTTGTTTCAGATAAAAGCTTTTGCCCTGATAGGCTTCGCCAATCAGGCAAATTTTATTGGTTTTCAGTCTATCCTTTGTAAATAAATCATACAACGTTAAAGTTTGAGTTTTTGTAAAATGCCGGATTATATTCCCGGAAGTGGTATTATTGGTGATGAGGGTTATCTTTCTTGGAATAAAATTTTCTACACTTTTAATGTTTCCGAAAACAGAATGTTTTAATTGAGTATAGCAAAACTGGTCTGCCTCCTCCTTATTAAAATAATAAACTACTAAATTCCAATAATTTTGGAGTTGAAGTTCAATGAATTTTATATCCCAACATTCGAAAGCAACGTGATAGTTATCGAAGAGATTTTTTTTGTGTAACTGAATCGCCTTTTGGGTTTCAGGGTTTTGCAAATCTGCAGTAGTGGTAAGAATGAATTGGGAACAATTTTTAGAGAATTTGCCTTCTAAAAATTCCCTTATAATCTCTTTTAAATCGCTGCCTGAAAGCTGTTTTACCGATTTACATTGAATCGTAACGGAGTTCCCGTCTTTTTTATTTACACTAATGATATCAATCCCATCTTGTTTATGTCCTTGTTTCAAATACTCTTCAAAATAACAATCCTGAATTAAATTTTCCGCGATACGGATTGACAATATTTGAAATTCTTTCCAATCAAAGCCACTCCAATCCAATTTTTTAAGACTCATATAATATCAATTCTGTTATTATCACCAGTATACGATATTTCATTAGATAAAAGTGTGAATACTTTTTCACAACAGTTAATAAAAATATTCTTAATTCATTCAGATGAAAGAATCGACAATTTTATTAATAGTATGCAGTGTAAGGGACACTTTAGTGTTAAATTTATTGATTATAATAATTGCCCTGCTGCTCCACGCATGCCGCTCGGTTTTCTGAATAAAATAATTCATTCCGTGCGATTGAACTATCTTTTCCCGTCCGCCAAACTCATATCCAATAATTACTGCGGCAGCAAGGTCCGGGCATTTATATATCGTTTCCTCAATTTTTGAAATGTATTCTTCCGGAGATATAAAATGATGATGATTGTCTTCGTGACTTATGATCAGAATATTGGCGTGTTGTGCAGATGTTTGTTTATATTCCCGGATAATCTTTCCCTTAATTCTTTCAAAAGAATTGAAAGGTGGCAATTGAAAGGAATTAATGTAATATTTTTTTCGACCGACCATTCAGTTAAAATTGGGTTATTGACCGGTGCAATGGCTAATTCAATGGTGCCGCCATGCTTAATCTCCTGGAAAGAATTTATCTCAGCCGAAAATATAATTTTTTGATCAAGTTCTTTAAGAATCTCGTTCCAGTGTTCATCGGATACCCGTTTAAAAAGGCGGCCTGAAAAATTGAGGTATTTCCTTTTTGCTATCCCTTTATGGATGATTCTTTGAGTAATACTTCCATAAAAATTGTTTTTAAATAACAACTTTCCTCTATAAGAGGTACCATAAAGCGAAAAGTGGTAAGTGATTAAA
>PKYU01000220.1:0-12739 GCA_003132765.1 Chitinophagaceae bacterium
TACCGTCAATTGGTTTTATCACCATGGGAAAGCCTACTGAATCAATTGCGGCCTGTACATCCTCTTCCCTGTAAAGAATAATTCCTTTTGGTACTGGAATCTCCGCCGCACTCAAGAGGTTTTTGGTATCTTCTTTGTCGCCGGCAATATCGACTGCTATGCTGGAAGTGGTGCCGGCTATCGTTGCCCTGATTCTTTGCTGGTGGATACCGTAACCCAGTTGAACCAGGCTATGCTTATTCAACCTTATGTAGGGAATTCCGCGCCTTTCAGCTTCTTCAACAATGCTGCCGGTAGAAGGCCCAAGCCTTGTATCTTCCCTAATCTCCCTTAATTTCTGAACACCTTCCTCAAGATTATATGGTGAGTGATCAATTAAGGATTGTACCAGGTGAAAGGCTGATTTTGCAGCAAATACACCGGCATCTTCTTCCATATAATCAAATACTACAAAATATTCCCCAGGTTTGCCGGTACTTCTTGTTCTTCCAAATCCCATATCCATTCCAGCAAGGGTTTGCAGTTCTAATGCTACATGCTCAATAACGTGTCCCATCCAGGTACCCTCGGCCACCCGGGATAAAAATCCACCTGCCATGCCTTCACTGCAGCGGTGTTCATAAAGAGACGGTAATAAATTTTCAAGCTGTTCTTTAAACCCGGGAAGTTTATTAGTAGGTAGTTGTTCCATTTCCTCAAGATCAATCTTCATTTGTATAAGTTTTGGCCTCCTTATGCTCCAATAGTTAGGACCGCGCATGACTTTTATTTCAATAATTTTCATAAAAATGTCAATAATATTTTCATAAATGTATTAAGGATTTCTCTCAAAAAGCGTATCCCTTAGAGGTAATATCAAATCATTACGATCAAATCAACATTGCTATACAATCTGTTTATCACATTTCCGTTACTTTTGTTGATATTAATTTTAACAGTAAAGGCTTATTAAATACTAACCCATATAAGTATTGAAAATGAAGCACATCTGTTTATCTCAAAATAGAATGCATGCAAAATCCGCTGGGGAAACTATTTGCCATTGGTGGTGCTGAAGACAAAGGTGTTGATCTGGAAAAAGGAGAAGTGGCCCGCAATAATCTAAATTTTTTTGAACTCGGTATTCTGCGCCGCATTGTAGAAGAAGCGGGAGGTCCGGAGATCAGAATGGAAGTAATAACTACTGCTTCCGTTATACCTCATGAAGTAGGTGAAAATTACCTGAATGCTTTTGGGAAAATAGGTTGCACTAATATTGGATTAATCCCCATTCGCAACAGGGCAGATGCGATGGAAAAAGAATATCTGGATCGCTTGAAAAAGAGCGATGCCATCATGTTTAGCGGAGGAAATCAGCTAAGATTATCCGCAACTTACGGCGGAACTGAATTTTTGGAAATTGCCCTGGAAAGATATCATAAGGAAAAGAATTTTGTGGTGGCTGGTACATCTGCAGGCGCGATGGCCATGAGCAACACAATGATTTATGAAGGTAATGCTACTTCTGCACACCTGAAAGGTGAAGTGAAAATAACCACAGGGCTTGGTTTTATGGATGATGTGATTTTTGACAGTCATTTTGAAAAACGAGGGAGGTTTGGAAGGCTTGCGCAGGCTATAGCAAGTAATCCTTCAGCTATTGGAATAGGGCTTGGGGAAGATACCGGCATGTTCATCAGGGATGGAAATGTGATGGAAGCGATTGGAAGTGGCCTCGTAATGATCATTGACGGTCATGATATTGTTCATAATAATATTGGCGATATACCAGAAGGGAATCCGATAAGCGTTGAAAATTTTAAAGTTCATTTTTGTGAAAAAGGAAATGGGTTCTTGCTGAAAGAAAGAAAATTTATCATGGATATAAAAGGGTATTTAAATCAAACATCGACGGCAAGTAAACTCAAAAGGGCAATTTAAACCGATCAGAATAGTAAGAATCATTTACTCTTTATAAGATAATAATTTTTTTTCCCTTTTTGGATCAGCAAGTATTTTTCATTCAGAAGCAATGAGGTATTAACCATTGCATCCACAGAAGTAACCTTTTCTTTATTTATAAAAACTCCACCGCCTGCAAGCATTTTTCTTGCTTCACCCTTACTGGGAAAAATTTTTGTGTCAGACAAAAATGAAATAAGGTCAACATTATTTTTAAAAATCTCCTTCCTGACCTCTATAAAAGGGACGCCTTCCATAACCTGAAGTAGCTGGTCTTCGTTCAATTCTTTCAAGGTTTGAGCTGTATCATTACTGAATAAAATTTCAGAAGCTTTTACAGCAAATTCGTAATCCTTCCTTGAGTGAACAAGGCAGGTAATTTCCTCTGCAAGCTTCTTCTGAAATATTCGCAGGTGTTCTTTCCCATTATGTTCCTTTACTAAATCATCTATTTCTTCCTTTGATAAAAAAGTAAAAATTTTAAGAAACCTTTCTGCATCCTCATCGGTAGTATTGAGCCAAAACTGGTAGAAGCTATATGGTGATGTTTTATCCGGACTTAACCAAACATTCCCTTTTTCGGTTTTGCCAAATTTTCCCCCATCTGATTTTGTTAGTAATGGGCAGGTAAATGCATATGCTTCACCGCCACTTTTGCGTCTTATTAATTCTGTTCCGGTTACTATGTTGCCCCATTGATCGCTTCCGCCAAACTGGAATTTGCAGTTCTTATTTTTGAATAACCAATAAAAATCGTATCCCTGTACCAACTGGTACGAAAACTCTGTAAAGCTCATTCCACTCTCGCTTTCAAGCCTTTTACGCACACTGTCTTTTGCCATCATGTAATTAATGGAAATATGTTTTCCTACATCGCGTATAAAATCCAGGAAAGAAATTTCTTTAAACCAATCATAATTATTTACGATTTCCGCACTAATTTTTTTATTGGTATTGAAATCAAGAAATTTGCCCAATTGCTTTTTAACTGCTTCTACATTATGATTCAAAACATCCTCGCTTAATAAATTCCGCTCCTCGCTTTTCCCGGAGGGATCACCAACCATTCCAGTTGCTCCACCAACCAATGCAATTGGCTTGTGACCAAAATTTTGCAAATGCATAAGAACTATAATAGGAATAAGGCTGCCAATATGAAGGCTATCTGCAGTAGGATCAAAGCCCACATATCCTGAAGTGGGTTCTTTTAAAAGTTGTTCCTCAGTACCAGGAATTATATCCTGTATCAATCCGCGCCACTTTAATTCCTGAATTACGTTTTTCATATTATTTGAATAAGAGAAAATACGACTGTTTAATCTGAAAAGTTCAAAAATAGCTTACAAATAGGTATTTCGATAATTTGTGTTTTAAGATTCGAATTTTATTATCTTTTCATATTTCTTGATCAAAAAGGTTAGAATAATTCTTTCCAGGAAATGGCAAAGCAATGGCAGGAAATAATTTTTTATTGAAATGTGATAAAAACCTGTAGCAATGACGATTATTTCCCGCCTAAAAGAATAGATAAGTTTTGCTTAATTTTAATCCGTTTTAAGCTAATTGAAATGCAATATAAGCCAGGAAAACCCGTTTTAAATAGCTTAAATCCTTGCTGAAACTTTGTATTAAATTGATTTTCCCCCATATGAGAATTTCCCTGCTTGCCAAGATAGTAATAGTGTTGATTTTACCTTTTTCGGGATTTGGGCAATTCAGGATTTACTCCAATGAATTTTTAAATATAGGAGCAGGTGCCCGGGGATTAGGAATGGGCGCAGCTCAAACTGCGAGTGTATCAGATGGTACGGCAGGTTACTGGAATCCTGCAGCTCTGACTGGGGTACAGGACAATTCTTCAATCAACCTGATGCACGCGAGTTATTTTGATGACATTGGGAAATATGATTTCGGGAGTTTCGCCATTCCAATCAATGACAATAAGAGAACATTAGGTTTTTCCATATTGCGTTTTGCAGTAGATGATATTCCAAATACACTTTTCCTCGTTGAACCTGATGGTAGTATTAATTATGGAAATATCACTACATTTTCTTCAGCAGACTATGCATTCTTATTATCATTTGCCCAAAAAGTGAAGGATGATGATGACTTTAAAATAAGCTTTGGCGGAAACGCAAAAATTATTTACCGGAAGGTGGGACATTTTGCGACAGCTTTGGGATTTGGATTTGATGCAGGTTTTAAAATGCAGAAAAAAAGGTGGACACTTGGCATCGTCGCAAAAGACATTACTACCACTTTTAATGCCTGGTCATTCAATTTTACTGATAAGGAACAGCAGGTATTATATCTAACGGACAATAACATTCCGGTGAAGTCAACTGAACTTACTGCTCCAAGTTTAATGATCGGGAACTCTTACAATTTCAAGTTGAGCCCAACAGTAAATCTTTTAGCTGAAGCCGATCTGAATTTCACTTTTGCCGGTAAAATGAATACAGTTATCAGTGGAAATATAGTAAGTGTAGACCCAAGGTTGGGAATAGAGGCTTCTCTAAAAGGCATATTTTTTATAAGAGCCGGCATATACAATTTCCAGAAAGCGCTGGCAGACGGAGACACGACTAACCAGAAAAAAGTATGGATCTACCAGCCAAGCATAGGGGCTGGATTTAAAATCAAAAATGTGAGGTTGGATTACGCCTTTTCAAACCTGGCTAATCAATCGAACCCGTTGTACACAAATATTTTTTCTTTAAGATTTGATCTTGCAAAGAAGGAACATAATTAAGGCAATACAAAAACCAATGAAGAGAGTATTAATAATATTATTGTTATTCGTTTCAGTTTCAGCTTTTTCTCAACCGTATACTAATAGTTGGATTGATTATACCAAACCCTATTACAAATTTACTGTTGGAGCAACTGGTCTTTATAGAATTCCTCAATCTGTTCTTATTTCGCAGGGGCTTGGGAATATTCCTGCAGAGCAATTCCAGTTATGGAGAAATGGCGTGCAGGTTNNCGCATCAGATTATATAGAATTTTGGGGATATATGAATGACGGTAAAACTGATACCAAGCTCTATCTCAATCTCGACTATCAATTATCGGATTATTACAGCCTGGAAACTGATACTTCCGCCTACTTTTTAACTGTAAATCCTTCGGGAGGCAATTTGAGATTTACAAATGCTCCGAATAATATTAGCGGTAACACACTTCCTGCTGAGCCTTATTTTATGAATTCAAGATCTGTATATTACAGAAATAAAATCAATCCGGGATTAGGTTTACCTCTTGGAGAATATGTATACTCTTCTTCCTATGATATAGGTGAGGGATGGACCTCTAATGATGTTGCAGCCGGTAGTATGTACGCATTAAACTATTATTTTGACAGTTTGAATATGTATACAGGGGGCCCGCCTGCGTCTTTTTATTACGCCATTGCAGGAAATGCCTTGAATACAAGAAATATTGCTGTTCAATTTTATAACAATGTTGTTGACAATCAGCCGATGAATAATTTTACCTATCTTAAAAAACAGGTTTCAAATATTCCGGCCAGCTATCTTCCAAGCCCTGATCATTTACAAATAAGCATTCAGGATATTTCATCGGTTACGACAGATAGAATTGTAGTTTCAACATTTACACTAACATATCCGAGCCAGTTTAATTTTAACAACGCTACAAATTTTGCCTTTCAACTCCCTGCTTCCTCATTAGGTAATTACCTTGTGATTAGTAATTTTAGTTACGGAAATGCTAATCCGGTTTTACTTGACCTCACTTCAAATTTGCGATACAGTGGGGATGTTACTTCCATTCCAGGGAAAGTACAATTTGTATTGCCGTCTTCCTCTGCCCCGGTAAGGCAATTTGAGTTGATCAGCGAAGATCCATCTACGGTAAAGACGATCAATATGATGACGCAAAGGAATTTCACTAATTATGGGGTTGCGGGAAACCAGGGGAATTACGTTATAATCAGCAATTCTGCATTATATAATAATGGAGCCGGAGTCAATTATGTGGATTTATTCAGGGCCTACAGGAGTTCTGCAGCCGGAGGAGGTTTCAACGCGAAGGTTTATAACATTGATGATCTTACCGACCAATTTGCTTTTGGAATTAAAAAACACCCTGCTGCCCTCAAGGATTTTATTCAATATGCAACGAATACTTTTTCTATAAAGCCCCAGTATGTATTTCTAATTGGTAAAGGAATAACATATGATGCCTATAGAACAAACCAAAATAGTATGTATGATGATCAATTAAATCTCATTCCAACATTTGGAAATCCGGCATCAGACATATTACTTGCCTCTCCTTATGGAATCACCACCCCCAGTGTACCAATAGGTAGGCTCAGCGCAGTGTCTGGAAATGAAATAAGTAATTATTTGCAAAAAATAAAGGAATATGAGCTGGCTCAGTCTTCGGGCATACAGACGGAGGCCCAAAAGTTATGGATGAAAAACGTAGTACATGTAACCGGAGGAAGCGATAGCTCCGAAACTGAACTTTTCAATTTCTACATGAGCCAATATGCAGCTATTATTGCTGATACCCTGTTCGGTGGCAATGTATCCTCTTTTGCAAAAACATCCAATTCTGCTGTGCAGTTACTTGCAGGAGAACAAATTGCTCAATTATTTAACCAGGGAATCGGAATTCTGTCCTACTTTGGACATTCATCTTCAAATCTCCTTGCATTTAATTTAAGCGATCCAACAAGTTATAACAACCCAGGCCGGTATCCGTTTTTCTGTGTTAGTGGTTGTACGGCTGGTAACAATTATATCTTTGACACAACAAGAATTACCCAGAATAATTTATCTATTTCGGAAAATTTTGTTCTCGCCAGCGAACGGGGAAGTATCGGATTTTTTGCAAGTTCCAGCCTCGGGGTACCTCCCTATCTATATAGTTATGATATTAATTTTTACAACCAGGTTGGAGTAGCAAATTATGGCAATACCGTTGGGAATGATATTAAGAATACGATTTTAAATTTAGGTGGCAACAATAGCTCAATCGATTACCTGACCAGGTGCAATATGGAAGCACTAAATCTTAACGGTGATCCGGCGCTCAGGATAAATCCTCAGGCAAAGCCGGACTATGCTATCGAAAGCCCAGATGTGTTGGTAAATCCGGCTTTTATTTCTGTATCTCAATTAAGTTTTCAACTTAAAGCCAGGGCTTTTAATATAGGTAAATCCATTAACGATTCTATAAATTTCCAGGTAAAAAGAACTTATCCTAATGGCACATCAGCAGTTATTTACACTAAAAGAATTCCTGGAATTAGGTATGCAGATTCAATAAATATTTCAATTCCGATAATTGCCACAAGAGATAAGGGGGATAATAAATTAACTGTTACTTNNATGAAGTTGATGAAATGTCTGAAACCAATAACAGCATTACTGTTGATGTTTATATTTACGAAGATGAAGCGGCGCCTGTGTATCCCTATAACTTTGCAATAATTAATACAGACAATCAAAAATTATATGCTTCAACAGCCAATCCATCCAGTCCTTCACAAAGTTATAAGATGGAGATTGACACAACACAATTGTTTAATTCAACCCAAATGGTGAGCAAGAGTTTAACTGCTCCCGGTGGTATTCTGGAATTTGATCCCGGATTCAATTATAAAGATAGTACCGTTTACTACTGGCGTGTAGCGCTGATACCTGCCTCTGGTTTGGCTTCAGATTATCATTGGAACTATTCATCATTTATATATCTGTCAAATAGTTCTCCTGGATCTAATCAATCCCAATATTATCAGCATTTAGCTTCAGATACTTTGGATATTAGCCTGGACAGCGCTTCGAGACAATGGAAATATGCTGCGGTTAATAATGTGATTGAATCCAAAGACGGTGTATTTCCTACGGCGGCAAGCGTGGCAACAGATTTCGAATCGAATGTAAATGGAGCTGCCTTTGTGGAAAGTGTATGTGGTATTTCAGGAATTATTTTCAATGTGCTCGATCCGATAAGCCTCAAACCATGGCATAACGTTTTGGGCGGCCCCTCAGGCCTGTATGGAAGTGATCCTGTGTGCGCAAGCGACAGGCTTGCAAATTTTCAGTTTAACCTTCTTGATCCGAATAAACGGAAAGCTGCAGCAAATTTTCTCAGGGATTCTGTTCCTAACAATGTTATTGTAATTGCACGAAATATTTCAGGAACCGATTCTACATCGAATACTTATGCTTCCAATTGGCAGGCAGATAGTACAA
The DNA here is from genome assembly GCA_003132765.1 of Chitinophagaceae bacterium. Lineage (GTDB taxonomy): Bacteria > Bacteroidota > Bacteroidia > Chitinophagales > Chitinophagaceae > Ginsengibacter. The sequence continues at coordinate 8,175 of PKYU01000220.1, forward strand.
CCTTAGGTACTGGCAACACGCTCTATGATGCATTATACTCGCAAGGATTTGTTTTGATCGATTCTTTTTTCAAGCCAAGAGCATTTATTTTTATGTTTCAAAAAAATAATCCGGCTTTTCAACCAAATTTCGTTTTCTCTCAGGGTATTTATGATAAAATTAGCTTGACTCATTCTTTTTTAGCCCCCGATTCTGTCGGCTATATCACCTCTCCTGTATTTGGCCCTGCATTGCAATGGAAACAAATGCATTGGCGGGGCAGTAGTCTTGAGCCGAATTCGCCAGATAACCCTACGGTTCAGATTATTGGTATAGATACTTTAGGCAATGCAACTACTTTGTTCAACGTAGATAAAACCNNATCCGTTTATGAAACTTAAAATGAGGAATATAGACAGCGTAAAATTAACTCCTTACCAATTGTCCTACTGGAGATTGAATTTTAACCCTGCCCCTGAAGGAGCTGTGGATCCAAGCCTGTTTTTTACTACAAAAGATACATTGAACCAGGGCGAAATTCTTCACTTTGGAATTGCATTTAAGAATATAAGTCCTACTGCGTTTGACAGCATGAAAGTTAACATCTCTGTTATAGACAATAGCAATGTTACTCATGTACTCCCCCTAAAAAGACAAAAGCCACTAATTAGCGGAGACACTATTGCCCTCAGATATGATATCGATACGCATACTTATTCCGGGGCCAATACTTTGCTTGTTTATTTTGATCCCCCTTATGATCAGCCCGAACAATATTATTTTAATAACTTCCTATATCAAAGTTTTTATGTAAAATCGGATAAAATAAACCCATTGCTTGATGTCACTTTTGATGGGGTTCATATATTGAATAGAGACATCGTTTCAGCAAAACCGCATATCCTGGTAAGCCTGAAAAGCCAAAGTCAATTTATTGCATTGACAGATACCTCGCTATTAAAGGTGCAGGTTCAATTCCCCGACGGATCACTCCATAATTATAAATTTGATAACGATACGATGCGATTTACCCCGGCTAATTTGGTTACGGGTCAAAATACCGCTACGATAGATTTTTCCCCCTCCTTCGCCACACAGGATGGAGATTATGAGTTAATTGTCTCAGGAAAAGACGCTGCAGGAAATACTGCCGGCCAAATGAACTACAAGGTTGATTTCAGGGTAATCAGTAAACCAATGATTTCAAATATGCTTAATTACCCCAATCCATTTACAACATCTACCGCATTTGTGTTTACGATAACGGGATCAGTAGTTCCTCAAAACATCCGGATCCAAATATTGACTATCACCGGAAAAGTGATCAGAGAAATCACGAAAGATGAATTAGGCCCGTTGCATATTGGCAGAAATATCACCGAGTATAAATGGGATGGGTCTGACATGTTTGGACAAAAGGTCGCCAATGGCGTTTACCTCTATAGGGTCCTAACTAACCTTAATGGTCAATCACTGGATAAATTTGCAGACAATGGAGACAATACAAATAAATATTTCACAAAAGGATATGGCAAGATGTATTTTATGCGATGATAATAATAATAATTAAGTAAAAGGCTGCTTAAGTATATAGTAGCCTTTTTTTTATTGAAATAATTGAAGTTCGAATAAATGCTATCTTCTCATTTATTTGAAAAATTATAATTGCAATAACTTCGCCATCAAATGAAATCTGAATTTTTCGACGTAGTTATTATCGGCGGCGGGCCAATTGGCTTAGCATGCGGTATAGAAGCCAAAAAGTATAACTTAAAATATTGNNTAATTACCCAGTAAATATGACCTTCTTCAGTACCAGTGAGAGGCTGGAAATAGGTGGAATCCCTTTCGTAAGCAATAATGTAAAACCGACCCGAAGCGAAGCCCTTGAATATTACCGGAGAGTTGCCTCTTCATCAAAACTCAATATTAAATTATTTGAAAAGGTTATCCAGGTCAAAAAGGACAAGGAATTTTTCATTCTGCAAACAACAAAATCTGAATACCGGGCCAATTATATTATAATATCAACAGGGTTTTACGACATCCCATACCTGCTGAATGTAAAAGGTGAAAATCTTAACAAAGTAAAGCACTATTATAAAGACCCTCATTTTTATGCTTTTCAAAAAATATTGATTGTGGGAGCTGCAAACTCAGCAATAGATGCCGCCCTTGAAACCTGGAGAAAGGGCGCAGATGTTACTATGGTAATTCGTAGTGATAAAATAAGCGACCNNACTGGGTAATTGCCATGACAGGTTATCAGCCTAATCTTGCTTTCTTGCGGGATCTTGGGATTGAATTATCGATGGATGAAGTTAGTAAACCTACTTATAATGAAGAAAATTATGAAACCAATGTGAAAGGAATTTACCTTGCTGGGGTAATCTGCGGTGGAATGAATACTCACCGTCTTTTTATAGAAAACTCAAGGGAACACGCAGAAAAAATATTGATTGATATAAGCAGAAAAATAAAACACTAAAGTTTCTAAATTATCTTCTGTTCCCCTTTATTTTCTTCTCTTTTCAATATTTTTGTAAATCTTTTTTCACTTAAAAAATAGGTAAAATGAGTAGCTAAAAAACCTGCAATAAATGATAATCCAATAAGCAAGAAAATCAGATTACGCCCTCCTGTTTCCCATGCATTCGTAAATAACTTTGTTAGAAAAAAAATCACGAGGAAAGACACAACTGTCCATGCAAAAGTGAATTGAAAATAATATTTCCATTTTGGACCACTCTTTTGCTCAATCCAATGATTAATAAAATGCCTTTCCGAATTGCTTATCATAAATTATTTCCTGTTTCAAAGTCACCTTTCATATAAAAAACACAACTGCCGCCAATCATGACCCTGTCTCCTTTTTGCTCACAATATATTGTACCACCGCGCCTGGATAGCTGTAATGCTGTCATTTTATTCTTATTTAATTTCTTGCTCCAAAATGGACTTAACTGAGAATGAGCAGAACCGGTTACAGCATCTTCATCAATGCCGGCCGTAGGCGCAAAAAACCTTGAAACAAAATCCACTTTTTCTCCTTTTGCAGTAATAATTATCTTATATCCTGTTTGTTTAATTAAGGAAAAATCCGGGGTACAATTTCTAACCGCATCTTCATCGGGAAGTTCTACCAGCAAATCCCTGTTCCTGTAAATAGAAGAAACATCGACGCCACCCAAAGCTGCTTTCAGGTTTACAGGTGGATCGTTCAGTACCTCAGGCTGCCAGTNNATCTTATTTCAGGCTTATTAAAAGCCAGATAATTAAATAATACAAAAGCAGAAGCAAGTGTTGCATGGCCGCATAAATTGATTTCCAATTCCGGAGTAAACCATCTTATCTCAAAATCCGCATCTGCTTTACCTTCTTCAGCGGGAACGAAGAAAACTGTTTCAGATAGGTTATTTTCAAACGCTATTTTTTGCATCAACTTTTCATCTATCCTTTTCGCAAGAGGCACTACCGCCGCAGGATTCCCGGAGAATAGTTTATCAGTGAAGGCATCAATTTGAAATAAGGTAAACTTCATGATTTTCTATCAATTCTTTTTATTAAAAATTTAGGCAAGGCATGATACCAAAATCAGAAAAGGGTTTGATCGCCTATATAAAAGCATCCGGAAAAGCCTTAGGAATATTATTCAGCCATTATTTCATTTGCCACCCTAATTATATCTTCTACGTTTGGCTTACTAAAATAATCACCATCACTCCCATAAGAAGCCCGGTGATCTTTTCCAGTAAGTGTTCTTGGAGACACATCTAACCAGCGGTAGCCGCCTTGTTCTTCCATTACCTTATTAAACATATAGGCCGCTGCTCCCCCGGGGACATCCTCGTCGATAAAAAGGATCCTATTTGTTTTTTTCAACGACCCAAGAATCATATGATTAATATCAAAAGGCAAGAGTGTTTGAACATCAATTATTTCGCAATCAATTTTCATCTTATCTAAAATTTCTGAAGCTTCCTGAACGAGACGCAGCGTAGACCCATAAGAAACAACAGTTATATCATTGCCAGCCTTAATAATTTCTGGGACACCAAGCGGCACCGTATATTCAATTAAGTTAGAAGGTAGCCTTTCTTTGAGCCTATAACCATTTAAACATTCAATCATTAATGCAGGGTCGTTACTTTTCAATAATGTATTGTACATACCTACTGCCTGAACCATGTTCCTGGGAACACAAACATACATACCGCGAAGTGCATTTATAATCATGCCCATTGGAGATCCGCTGTGCCATATACCTTCCAGGCGATGGCCGCNNAAGGAACACTTTGTTGGCCAACAGTTCGAAAATGAGTGGTACAAACATCGTCGCTTAAAGGTTGGAGCCCATATAATAAGTAATCGAGATATTGTATTTCCGCAATTGGCCGAAGGCCCCTCAATGCCAGGCCAATACCCTGTCCCATAATAGTGAGTTCCCTGATTCCGGTGTCAAAAATTCTGCATTCACCATATTTTTGCTGAAGGCCGCTAAATCCCTGGTTTACGTCGCCAATATGACCAAGATCTTCCCCAAAAGCAACTACTTTATCATTCACAGAAAATAATTCATCAAAATA
>PKYU01000220.1:12760-14603 GCA_003132765.1 Chitinophagaceae bacterium
TTCATAATAATTAATTAATAGAGGAGATGGCTTGGGTTTGGATAATTCGATAGCTGTAGATAATGTTTTCATTATATCACGCCTCAAAGGTTCACGGTTTGAAATAAGTTCTGCAATTAATTTATCAAAATCACCTCTTTTTTCCAGGTTTTCTGCACTTTTTTGCAAAAGAGAAGCAACCTTGCTTACCTCACTTTTTATTGGCGAAATATATTTTTCCCACGCATTTTTTCGGCTTTGTTTTACAAGNNATAATATCCATTCCCTCATTTGTTTTCTGCATTCCCAATTATGCTCCCATACAAGCCTATCATGGTTTTTATATCTTTCCTGGCTTCCGGATGTGGAATGGCCCTGAGGCTGTGTTATCTCTTCAACATGAAAAAGTGCCGGCGTATGTGTTTTTCGAATATTCTTAATGGCGACTTCCAGTACTTCACACATTCCGGCATAGTCCCATCCTTTCAAATTGTAAATATTAATGCCATTACTTTCCTCCGTCTTTTGTAAACCGCTTAATGCTTTTGAAATGGAAGATTTTGTAGTTTGATATTCCTTAGGAACTGAAATTCCATAGCCATCATCCCAAACAAAAACGGCGAGTGGTATTTGAAGAACGCCCTCAGCATTCATCGTTTCCCAAAAGTGCCCCCGNNAGTACAAAAGCAAATTTCATTACCATTATCACTAAGATCTCTTAGTTTATTAAGACCTTTCTCCTCCCTGAATAATTTGGAAGCTAATGCAAGGCCTAGTGCCCGTGGCATTTGACCAGCAGTTGGTGCAATATCAGATGAAACATTTTTTAATTTTGAAAGTGACAGCCAGTCTCCGTTTTCATCAACAAATCTCGTTGAGAAATGCGAATTCATTTGCCTGCCGGCACTAAAGGGATCGTTATTAATGTTAGGGTCTGCATATAATTGCGAAAAAAATTGCTCTATTGTGGAAAGATCGGTAGCAAACATAAATGTTTGATCGCGGTAATAACCTGCCCTGAAATCACCAGGCATAAAAAATTTTGCCATGGCAACCTGTGCCACTTCTTTCCCGTCGCCAAAAATCCCAAACTTAGCCTTACCTGTAAGTACTTCCTTTCTACCCAATATACTAGCTTCACGACTTTCGCTTACAATACGATAATCTTTTAATACTTCTTCTTTAAATTTATCAAATGATAAATTCTCCAGAATCGTCTTGTCATTTGAATAATTTGTATCCATTTTTACAAAAATATCAATTATGATTGATGATTGTTAAAAATCCCGAAACGTGTTCACAATTTGCAACCTTATTCATCGTTTTATTATCTTTGAAATCATTATTGTCCGGAAAAAATGAAAAAAATACTTTCTTTTCTTTTTGGTTTTACATTTTCGGCCATGGTTATGGCCCAAGTAAGTGAATCAAGGAATACTCCAATAAAAGCAAGTTCACCCCAGGTTAACGGTTCAGTTCAGTCCCCATCAGCTCAAATTGTCAAGGCCCCTTTGACTGAATTTACAAAATCTACTCCTGAAACTTTGAATCTAACGGAAACCGAATTCGATTTCGGTAAAATTCCCCAGGGAAAACCAGTTAATCATGTTTTTGAATTCAAAAATACCGGATCATCTTCATTTTCTCTGGATAAGGTGCAAGCCAGTTGTGGATGCACCACACCTGAGTGGAACAAGGATATAATCACACCCGGCGCAACTTCTAAAATTACCATTGGCTATAACGCTCAAAACGAAGGGCCCTTTGCCAAACCGGTGACGATTACATACAATGGCAATCAAGTTAAGCAAATTATAATTAAGGGAGAAGTTTGGAAGACTCCGGTGACTTCGGCTCCCCTAAA
>PKYU01000311.1 GCA_003132765.1 Chitinophagaceae bacterium
AAAATAACCTAAACTAAAAGATGCTCCCATTCTTGCACCGGAGTAGGCAATCCCTGTATATTTCTTTGCTTTTTCCGTTGGATCCAAAGTTGGTTTATTTGGATTGAGAATTCTTGGCGTTGTAACAAATTCAATATTATCCAGCCAATTCTGCCCTTCCTGGAAAGAAATAACCGAAGGCACTCTTTCAATTGTTTTTGCAAAATTATAAACATATTGCAACCTGTCCAGCAATTGGTAAGTTGAAGAATTCAATGATTCCTGGTCAACATTAGTTGAAAGATCATACAATTTCTTTAACGCTTCGTCTTGTGAAACCGAAGCCACCTGTTGTTTTGAACCTTCATTAAGAAAGAACCGATATTGCCCTTTTATGCCAGTCCAAAAAAGGGCGAATAGTCCAAGTAATGCAGCCAAAATACCTCCGTAAATAACCTTCTTCAAATTGATGACTTCGAGCAGGCCAAGTAATAGGGCGAAAACGAAATAGATCACCGTTTTAAATTCAGAAAAAAAACTGTAAAACCCAGTTATGAATTCAAATAAAACGAAAAAATAAAATAGCCTTTTTTTTTCATTTTTTAACAAACTCTGGTAGCCAAATAATAAGAAAAAAAGCCATTTGATTTTCACAAGACTTAAAATTATCTGGGTATATCCTCCAAAAGAAAAAGCGATGCCGCTTAGGAAATTAGTGATAAAAAAAGAAACCAGGTAACAATTAAAAGTCTTATCGATGGATAATTTTTCTGCTTCTGATTTTAGTTTTGCCCAGGAAAGCGATGGTAATTTATTCTGAAAGTATATGATCGGGATAAACATGACCACCAGCCCAATAAGGCTAGCAATAACTGCGTCAGACATATAAGGTGACCGAAAGTTTATATCCTTTCCCAAACTATTCGCCTCCCAAATAACCGCTATGATCTGTAAAAAATGGTTTACGGCAATCAATGTGAATACTCCCGGCTTCAACGGCTGTTGCAGAAAAAAAAGAATTAAATAAATAGCCAGTACACTAATGAAGAGATAAAAACCATTTTGAAAAACCAATTGCGAAATCAGGATTATAAAAAAAATCACCTTCGATTCCTGGTCAAATAAAATTCGCTTATGAATATTGGAATGAAAATTATTAAACCTCTTGTCCAGGTTTGGCTGTGCCGGAAAATGAGTTTTTATTGTTGATATATTAGCAGAATTATCCAATGGGAATTATCGAATTTTCAATTGCTGAAACAAATTCAGAGAAAGTGAACATATTTATTGTCGATAAAGCTTTTTTACCGAATGAAGCTTTTTGATTTCTATTTTCAATCATATTTTTCATTTTGGAACATAGTTCATCTGCTTTCCCAGCCTTGAAAACGAACCCATTCTTACTATTTTCAACCAGGTCTATCGCACAACCGCATTTGTCACTAACAATCACGGGCTTACCGGCAGCCATGGCTTCGTTAACAGCAAGACCCCATGATTCNNCCCTGATGATGGCAATACAAATACATCACATAGCTGGTAGATGACGGGCATGACTGATTGATTTTGAAAGTCGATAAAGGTGACATTATTTTCAGAACTGTATTCTCCTTTAAGTTGGCTCTCCAGAGGGCCGTTACCCACGATAACAAGATGACTTCGCTCCATTGATAGGGCTATAAAAGCTTTCATAAGAGTGTCAACGCCTTTTTTTTGGGATAATTTGCCGGCATATAAAAAAACAAATGAATCTGAAGGAATATTCAAATCTGCCCTCCTTTTTAAAGCTTCAACAGAATATCTTTCTTCTATATTTTGAAATCTCTCATTTTCCACAGCATGAAATGCTCCAATAAGCTGATCAGACTTTAACCCATAATGCAGAAAATAGGCTTTATTATTGGAGCCGGTATAATAAGCCAAATCAATATGTCCATATACCCATTTTAGCCAGATATTTTTGAAGATACTCTTAAAATTCCTTTTTTCATCAAGCAAGGTGGAATCTCCCCTGAACCATAAAGGAATTTTATTTCGAAAATGCCAGATAACTTTTAGGTGGCTTCGAAATTTCCATCCGTAAACTAATATAGCGTCAGGATTCCATTCTTTAATTTTTTTTAAAATGTGGGGATTATCTATACCATTAAAATGATGAGACCCCCTGGTCTTCGCTGCATTTTCCATGAATTCATATTCATATCCTTCCAGCAATGGAATATCCCATTGTATCGGCCTTTCAAAGTCAGGATCGTATTTTGAAGTTACTACTGATTGATCCCAGGTGTAGAATACTTTTGGCTGAACGATGTTGCTTTTAGCTAATAACTTGAAAAAGGGCGCATTGTATTGAATAGGATGGGTTGTAATAATGGCTATTTTTTTTTTCAGATGACAGTTTTTATATTAATTGACCAATAACATTGAATTTTCGCGATGAAGTGATCCGTTCCAAGATCCTATCTTCATTTCTGAGGTAAATGGTATTCAAATTACCTGGCCTGACAATCGACTTGATTTTTCTATTAAAAGGATCATACTGATAAGGAGAAAATCCAAAAGAAAATAATTCTTCATGAATTTGATCGTCGCTGAATCCATAGCGCATCCCGCTACCATTTAATTCAATAATTATTGCACATAAATTATCTGATTCCAAAAGACTTTTTGCTCCTTTAATAACTGCCATTTCAAAACCTTCCACGCCGATTTTTAATAGAACCGGTTTATTATTTTGGAAAATTTCATCCGGTGTTTTCACCGGTACCTTAATAAGCCCCGCTTCTTTCATTTTTTCTTCACGATCTGCAACGTGATTTACCGCATCCATCGTAGCGGTAAATTCTAATTCTCCATTCCTATCAGCAGCGCCGCAATTTAGAATTATGGCCAGATGACCTACATTATTCAATTTTACATTGTCGACCAGATGATGGAATGCAGCCGGTATCGGCTCAATTGCCAGCACTTTTGCACCGGTATTTTTTGCAGCAAGAATCGTATATACCCCTACGTTAGCGCCAATATCACCCATAATGTCCCCCGGTCTGAGAAAATGCAATACAAAAGCCATATCCTCAAACTCGAGCAAACCAACATAAATGTTACCCGTGGCACCGATCATCCCTCTTTCAATTAAAAGAACACTTTCTTCTACAAATGGACATTTCCTTGCCCGGGGATTTATGGCCTGTTTCAACTGCCAGCTGAAAAATCTGTTATACGCCCCCCATTTATTTTTTTTTGCAAGAGGGTGTTGAGCAATGAAATTCAATATTCTGAAAAGTCTTTTCAAATTATAATACAGTCAACCAGGTTGTGAGTCTCAGAATGAAATCTGAAGTTTTTTCAATTTGAGTTGATATAATAATAATGCCTTTTACAGATTAATATAAATTTCCTCCTTATTACTTAACTTCTGATTTAATAAATTCAGTATTATCCCCGTGCATATTTGCAAACCTTTTCCTGAAAATTATCCGGTTTTTAAAAAAATAAAAAGAGAGAATCCAAAAATTATCAAATTTATTCAATGTTTTAAGAAAATCAAACCCTTTCGCAATGGAGCCCTTAAAGAATGCTTTCAGCATTAGCGTATAATAAAATAATAATTTATGGCTTCGCAGGATTGTCTTTCCTTCTATTCTTTCTTGCTCACTTAAATAATTTAAGAGGTATTGGTAAACCTTAAAATCTTCCTCTAAATGATTGATATAATATTTCTTTTGCATGCTTAGCTGACCCTTATGGTTTCGTAATTGTACGAGGTGATCCTTAATATACCCAATAGGAAAATTTTCTGCAATCCTAACCCACATATCAAAATCCCCGCTGATTTTCATAGATTCATCAAACAGCCCGGTTTTTTTCAATGCATTTTTCGTAATAGTGACATTTGAAATATTTCCAGCAATAGAGCCTGTAAAAAAGGCAATTTTGGAATGCAGCGGCCTGTCAACTATTTCAGGTGTCATATCAATAAAATCAGTTGAAATAATTTCTCCTTTCTCATTGATAATATCTCTTCCGGAATAACTAAATCCAATTTGAGGATGCTTTTTATGAAATTCAATTATTTTTTCAATACAACAATTATTCATGATATCATCCTGCGACCATAATTTGATCAATGGAGCCTCGCATTTTTGTATTAAGAAATTGAGGTTAAAGAAAAGACCCTTGTTTTCCTTATTCGTAAATATCCGTATTCTTTCATCTCTGAGAGAAAGCAAATATTTAAGACTATTATCAGTGGAGTCATCATCAATAATCAGTAATTCAAAATTTGAAAATGATTGTTTCAGGATAGAAGAAACAGAAGTTTCAACAAATCCAAATCCATTATAAACCGGCAGAAGTATTGAAATGCCAGGTTTAATTCTTTCTTCCATCATTAATATTCATTGCCAGAGGATGCTTCCAAAAGGTATGCTAATTTTTTTGTAATGTTTTTTGCTGAATAATTTTCGAATGCCGCTTTATTAATGGCTTTGTCATCATAATTCTTTGCAAACTCAAGGAAATCGCCGAAGCCAGATGGAAATCTTTCCGTTATCATTTCGAGGTTATTTTCTTCGAAGCGCAATACAATGCCACTCTCGGATTCATCTATTACGGCTGCGGCAGTACTTAGTTTATGCATTACCGCAAGAATTGGTTTTCCTGAAAGGATTCCCTGGAATATTTTTGATGGGGTATAATGNNTCAGTACTTCCTAATATAAAGATCCCATCTGCATTCCTCAAATGAATCAATACATCAAGATAAGGAATGCGCTTTGGGTATTCAAAAATTACCTTGTTCCAAAGCCCATATTTTTCCGCTAAGGTTTTTATATTAAATCCATTAGCATCATTCGGCATTTTTCCTGTTCCAATAAAATGAAATTCTGTATCCCTGAATACTGACGGATTTGCCCCTATGGATTCAAGTATTTTTTCGAGAGGTCGAAAAGATTTCGGGAGCATTGCACCTGCATAAACAAGTTTAATTTTATTTGAATCTTTTCTAAACAGGTACGGCTCTAATTGTAATGTTTTCAATATTTCATGGTCTTCTTTTTCCCCACCAAAAGGCATAGCTCCAGATTGTTTTTTTTGCAGAAGAGGGTTTCTTTTCAATACATCAGTATAATATCCCTCTGCTACACCGGTTATCAATGATGCTTTTTTAACTGCAATCGGTTCCAAAAACCGGGAAAGTATTTTACTCCACCAATGTCTTGAGAATAATTTATAACTACCAGGAAAATCATGAACCCATGGATCTATATAATCTATACCGTATTTAATACCTGTAGTAGCATTTAACCATCGTCCTAAAAGAGCTATGTAGAAGGATGGAATCGTAATATATAAAAAATCAATTTTTTCATTTTTGATAATTTGTTTTGCTTTGCTATACAATTGAAAAAAGGCCCTCAATCCAATATCTCCAATCAACCTCGGTTTAGTGATCTTCCATGCCTTTACTTTTTCAATTCTTAAATTACCAGGCAATAATTTTACGAGGTTGTGATCCAACTCTTCTTCGTAATACTTTTCATCTACCGTAAGTATTACAGGCTCCCATTCGTGAGTTGGCAAATGCTGCGCAAATAACCTGCTACGATGCACCCCGGCCAGATTTGAAGGAGGAAAGTGAGTTGAGATAATGAGAATTTTTTTCAAATCAATTCAATACTTCCGAAATAATTTTTTTATATTTTTCGCTTTCGTTTTCCCAATTCAGTCGCGAATCAGCAAGAGACAATGCATTTTTCCTGCATTTATATAAAAAATCTCTGTTTTCGCTTAAAAATCGAATTTGCTTGCCAAGGTCCTCCGCATCATTGTGCTTGTATAACAGACCCACGTTTTCCCAGGTGTTCATGAAGTCTTTTTGTGCATCTGTATCTGAAGCGAGAATACAATTACCTGCTAGCAAGTATGTAAATATTTTATTGGTCAGGCAGATATTGCGATTTTCACAATAGGGAATTTCTGCAGCGATCCCGATATCAAAATCAGCTGCCACTTCGAATATTTTTTCTGGTTCTACTGGTTTCAGTATACTAATACATTGTGGCTTATTTGATCGCGTATTTCACCCAGTAGCCCAAGAGATATTTTGAAGTCAAGTAAATTGATTGCATCAATTAACGACTCGAGGCCCCTGTTTGGGCCAATATTTTGCGAGAACCAAAAAAGTCTTAAATCATTTTCGTGAGTAGTAGTACTCTGCAGGTATTTCTTGCTGAAAGTATTGTTTATTGTAATTATTTTTTTAGATGGATATAATTTTCGATAAGCTTCGGATATAAGCGGACTAGATGTTGTTATCAAATTAACTTTCGGCAATAATTGATCCTCAAGATCAATAGTTTTCATAGCCCCCATTGAATTATTAGGCTCCTCCCCACGATGGAAATCTTCTGCATCAAATATTACTTTTCCCCCATATTTCCTGGCTGCTCCAATCGCAGCTGGTAATGCGCCTAAATAATGAGCAATGTAAGTATTGGCCTTATATTTCTTCGTATACAGCCATAAATAAAATGAAGATCTTACTATTGTCATTTCTTTTAAAAAAGGTAGCGGAAAAATTTTATAAATAGCTTTGAATACTCTGAAAATTAATCTGGAAAAAAAATATTTAATTTTGAAATTGTATGGATCCCCTCCAATTAAAATAAAATCCTGTTTTTTCAGATCACCGGAATTAAATTTTGCATTATCTATTCTATAGGACCAATCCGCCGAATAGGTGTATAACACGTTAACAGCAAAGCCGTCTTTAAACAAAGCTTCATATTCTTTTACCACTCTTGGATTAGCTGCTGGCTGGCCGGTGGTAACTAATACTACTTTCTTCCTTGCGCGATCAATAATATGCAGGTACCTTTGGGCAATAACAGATATATCAAATCTTTCCTGAGCTTTTTCTCTGCACTTTTCTCTATTAATATGACCTATGTTCTTAATTGCAATTTTCAATTCACCTAAATTATTCACTTTGAAGCCAGTTAATCCTTCATTTATTACTTCCTCAACCGATCCTTTATTGAATGCTATTACCGGAGTACCGCATGCCATGGCTTCTATCATTACAATTCCAAAAGGTTCATTCCATTCAATTGGGAAAAGCAGTGCTTTTGAATTTCCCAGGTAAACATTTTTTTCACTGTCATTGAGCGGACCCACAAATTGAATTTGCTTTCCGTCTATGTGTGGTTTAATTTCAGTTTCAAAATATATTTTCTCTTCCGGCAACGGAGAAATATTTCCAGCTATAATTAAACGGTTGTTCGTTTCCTTAGCTGCCTTAATGGCCATATGACAACCTTTCACCCTCTCAATTCTTCCCAGAAAAATCAGGGGGGCATCAGGGCCGGTTTCCTCCCTCAGGGTATATTTTGAAAATTCGATGGCATTATAAACAACTTCCCATGGTGAGGAAATATGTACCCTCGATAGCAGATTTTGGCTACAGGCAGTATAAACAATATTTCTTCCTCCAAGTCTCTGGGCAAGTTGTATATTCCTGCCGGTAATTTCCCTGCCGTAGGTCATAATCTTCATTACTTGCTTCCGAAGTACTGGAATAAGATAAGCAAGCCTGCCAAAATTATGAATGAGGTCAAAGTTATTTTTATGCTTTAGAAGAAATTTCCACGCTGTTTTTATCGTCTTTATTGCATCTGATTTTTTAGGCGGAAATCCTTCCTTTCCAAAATTATGTACCGTGCATCCNNATCAGCAAGTGCACCTTGTGTCCCATCCGCGTGTATTCTTTCGCGAACATTTCCACCAGGCGTTCATGGCCTCCATAACCCTTTACGGGGATCAAAATGCCTGGATCCATGATGATTAATATTTTCATCAATTCAAACTCTTTTTCTTCTTAAACTCAATTCCATCTTTTACTTTCGATAAGTTTGAAATCTTATTCAGAATTTTCATGGCTAAAACTATGACCTGCTATCAATGGATTTTTGAATTATTCATTCGTATTTGGCCACAATAACTTCTTTAACTTTTTCGTGTTTTTCCACCCTATCGTCATTGAAAATAGCCTGGTTAATTTACTTCCGACCAAGGGAATATCTGCTCCTCCCAACATGTCAATTTTTGCTTCAATTTTATGATACAATTCTTCGTACTCAGGGTAGAAAATTGTTGACCATCTTTTATAAACATTCGCACAAACCTTCCTGGTTTGATCGTCGTTCCTTACCTGTAGGATCCTTTCTATTCCGAGGTTTAAAGAATCATAAGCAGATTGGAAGTGTTTAAAAGTTTTTTTTCCGGATAGGCTGCCAGTTAACCCACTCCTGTACATCAATAAAGCATCCTCGCAAAATAATATGGTTGAACATTTCGATATAACGCGGATCATATATTCAAAATCGTCAATTAAACTAAGCGCTTCATTCCATGGGCCCGCTTTTTCAACAATCTTCCTTGGTATAAGGAAAATGCCGGGTTGCATCATGTTAGCGCCTGTTTCAGTTAGTGAATTGATAAGCCAACTCATGCCAGGCAGGTCCATCCAGACCTTTTCTTTCGCCAAAGTAAAATCTGAATGGTCAGGCTCATAAAACCGTCCCCATTTGGCTGATGCAATGCAATCTGGATTATCCTGAATTCTGGAAAGTTGCGTTTCAAGACACTCGGGGTTGACCAGGTCGTCGGCATCCATAAACTTGATATAGTCTCCAGAGCTAAGTTGAAAGGCTTTATTCCGTGCCGCCGCTGCTCCTTTATTTTCCTGTAATAAATATGTGACCCTTTTATCTTTTATTGTGCCTAAAACCTTTCTCGTATGATCGGTTGAACCATCATCTACCACTATAATCTCCAGAGATTGAAAAGTCTGATTTAATAAGCAGGAAATAGTTTCTCCAACATAAGCTGCACTGTTATAGCAGGGAATACAAATTGAAACTAAGGGATTAGCAGAATTCATATAAATCGAAATACGAGATGTTTTCCCTGTCTCTTAATTTTGGCTGGACTTTTCATAATTCTTTTTTTCATGAAAACCTGTGTCCTTTAACCCTTCTTTAAAAACTGCAAGATCCAAAATAGTGTGATCATTTTTTGGATTGCCATCTCTATCGACCGGTGTGCCACAGACAAAATGATAATTAAGTTGATTGATTTGCGAGAGAAACCAAAAGCACGGATTGATGTGGGATGTATTAAAAATATCAAGAATGATAGTTCGCGGCTGACAAAAAGCGAGATTAGTAAGCGCGCTGCCATGAGAACAAACGATTGCCCTCGCTTCTGAAAATAAATTGGCTTGTTCCGCTACCGTCATTTCTTCAGTGTAGACAATTTCAAATTCATAACTCGATAAGTATTGAAGCAGTTCTTCTTCATTAACTATTTGCCTTCGCCCTGTATTCTTCCTGCTGATATAAATATTCCTGTAAGGGATTTCCTTGCTCAATTGGTCGGCATATAAACCTCTTAAATATTTAACTTGGAAAGGACCAGGCTGGTCAAGCGGTCCGGTAAAGGACGGCACATACAAGTTTTCAGCCTTAACATGAAAGTTCCGGCTGCTGTTTGATGTAAGTATCTTTTCAGTAGGGATACCGGCTTTTTCCAGAGTTTCTTGTTGAAATGGCAGACAAGCAAATTGCGTGATAAAAAAATGTATTTCATTGGGTGGNNCCCAGTCTTGGCAGAACATCCATCATCCAGTGATAATAAATATTGGCCCCTGCCGTACCAATTACTGCACTATTGCCTTTAAGATACCGGCTTTTTACCTGTTTAAGCGTATAATAAATAGAATGATCAATATTCATCCCTTTATTGAATTCTCTGGATACATCTGTTATGAAATAATCTCCTTTTGCTATAACCGCCCCGTTGCAACCCCACACCCTCGCATTGTTTAGTTTAGCTATGAATAGTGAATGGTGTTCATCAAAGTCCTGCGTTTTTAAGAAGGCGGGAAGATTGCCAATCTCCTGATCATAATCAATCTTACCCCTGAAATCTATTCGTCCAAGAGAAGGAAAGGCATTCACATAATCACTCACGGACGCTTTTTTCCTGGGGGCCCCTAAAATTTTAGAATTCATGGGGAGGATCTTTAGAATATTATTGATGTTTTTTCTGTTCAAATTAGAATTCGTCAATGCAGTATTGCCTGTAACATATCTTTAAATCCAAAACGGGTTTTTTTTAAAACAGCCAAGGTTTTAGGCAAATTGAAAGTGGAAATAAAATAACGGAGGATGTTCACCAAAAACCTTCTTTTGTTTTTTAATTGAAGCCATCGTATTTTATCCTTTGGAAGCGGGAGGGGCAATTCGTTTAGGGCGTCCCTCAGGTATAAATAATTATTAT
>PKYU01000566.1 GCA_003132765.1 Chitinophagaceae bacterium
CAAAACAAAAACCGGAACCTGTATCTGTTGGAAGGAAAAAAAGTAAGATCGCAATCCCGGTGGCCACAAACGAGTCTGCCCCGATTCATGATAGTAAACCCCGGGAAAAAAATAGACGCAGTGCTATTGCATTTCTAATCATTCTCTTCATCGGCCTGGCTGCAGTTTTTCTTATCGTGGCCTTTCAAAAAAGTAACAACCCGACAAAAACCAATGCTATTCCCGGAAAAACAGAAAAGAAAAAAGACGGGCTACTGCTGCAATTGATCTCACATGTGACTGATACTTCTAAAAATTATGCATTGTCTCCCGGAAACACGAAGCTTGAATTAGCCGGTCCGATAGTAATTACGAAAGATAGTTTTCGCCTTTCAGGAAACGGAGTTGTTCTAACTGCTGATAGTATGTATAAGGGTCCCGCATTCATTATCAACGCTACCGCTAAACATATCGTGTTAGACAGTCTTGTATTTGAAAATTTTGATGTTGGAATGGTGGTTCAAAAGAATAATATAACGTTCAGGAATGTACGCTTTATTAATTGCCGTATACCTGTACAGTATTTGGTGTCATTTCCTGATTCGGTTATCTCCGGGAGATTTAAAGATTCAATATTTATCACGAAGTCAAGACTCAAATAAACTTATGTCAAATTCGGGTTTATGGTTTGGTTACAGAAAAACGGAACGACTTTGCATGCTGCTTATTGGTATCATTATGGCGTTGCTTTTCTGGAAACTGTTCACTGTGTTGCAACGTGATTTTGCTGAAGTGGATACCCATATTGACAACGGCACCATGATCAATCTGCATGCCGGTAAACCTGCAGAAGCAATGACGAGTCTATTGAAAACGGGAATGTATTTAGAAGATCCAAAAGATATTGCTTTTATTGCTGTGACCATAGCAGCAGCGAAAGAACCGGGTTCAACAATAGTCAATATCGGTACTTTAAATAAGAAGCAATATTTTGTTAATGCAGACGAAGCTTTCCTGAAAGGCGGAAAATCATTCAGGCATCGGGTGGAATTATCGAGAGATCTGCTTGGATTTTCTGACATTGATTCCACATCATTTGAAAAAGAAAGAAAACATCCTTTGCATGTTTCCGCACAAACCAATGTGGACTTAGGCAGCTATAACATTTCAGGCACTGTTAAAAATCAGGATGGCCAGCCTGCTTCCGACGTTTTGTTAAGGCTGAGATTGCTGGTACCGCAAGATAGCGGTACTGCAACAAATGAGGATGAAAACAATATCATACAGTTTAAGAACGGTGTGAGAAAAATATTCATTCGAGACTCAACCAAAAGCCTGCAATTGCTTTCTTTTAATGCTTATGCCCGTACGGATGCTTCAGGCAATTTTATTTTNNAATTCCACTGCATCCGGGTTTTGAGTTTGGACGTTTCAGGGGCATTGAAAAATTGCGGGGTAATACAACTTTTAATTTTGTTCAGACACCACACACGATGACGCTTTTTTCTGCAAAGGATTTTAATATACTTAAAAAAGAAAAGGCATTTATAGTAAGAACACCGGCCGAAGTAACCGACTGGTTCCGCGCCATCGTCATAACATTTTTTGCTTCGTTCTTTTTGCTGCACCTTATCTTTTCAATCCATTCGCCAGGTGCCGACCAGTTGCTGCTACCTGTTATCATGATATTGACAGGTCTCTCCTTTATCACGTTGTTCAGTTTACAGGATCCTTTACGGGATCGCTTCCTGGTGAAAAGCACCTTTATTTATTTCTGCATCGGGATGGCCGCCATACTGGTATTCCAGTTTATTAACCTGAAAAAGTTTACGCCGGATNNTAAGAACGACAGGAAAGCAGCTAATGGCTGGCCGTGGGCGCTGGCAGCAATGGGGTTGTTAAGCCTAACAATCTTATTTGGTACCGGCCCGGAAGGAAGCGGAGTTAAAGTAAATCTTTTTGGCTTCCAACCGAGTGAGATCGTAAAATATATGGTCATCCTTTTCCTTGGTGGTTTCTTTGCCATCAATGAAAAGTTTATTTCAGAATATCCATCGTTCAATAAAAGGTTGTCATTTTTTGTTTTCGCTGTGATGGCTATGGTCGCAACAATTTTATTGTTCCTTGTAATAGGGGATCTTGGGCCGGCAATCATTTGCTGCTTTACTTTCATTATACTTTTTTCTTTTTCTCGTGGCGATTTTATGCAGGTCGTCGCTGCAATGATTTTATATGCTATCGCTACATGGGTTTTTAAAAATGCCTGGACCGCGACGGGAATTACCGTTGCGGTGCTTGCCTTATACATGCTTGTTGCAAAAAAGAAACTAAGTGAATCAGCAGTGATGGCGTTGGTGGTAGTAAGTGGATTTTTATTACTGGATAAAATTCCGGTTCTTGCCAAAGTTATACCCGGCCCCATACATAGACTGGTAGACCGGAAAGCTATTTGGTCAGATCCATGGAACAACCAGGTATACGGCGGAGACCAGGTAGCCAATGGCATCTGGGCTATTTCCACTGGTGGCATTACAGGACAAGGCGCAGGTGAAGGTTTTGCCAGAACCATTCCTGAAGCCCACNNGCTATCGGCGAAGAATTCGGATGGGCCGGAATTACCTGTATTTTTATTTTATTCCTGGTCTTGCTGCACCGCTCCATTATTATAGGAAGACAAGCAGGACCACCCTTTTTATTTTATTTGTGCGCCGGTGCTGGCATTGGCCTATTTGTTCAGTTCTTATTAATCGCCGGGGGCTCTACGGGAGCACTTCCTTTGTCTGGAGTAGCATTACCATTTACCAGCTATGGTGGCACATCTTTGCTTTGCAGTATGATTGCCGCCGGATTTTTATTGGGAGTATCCCGCCTGAGCGGATCGCAGGCCCAAATGAAATTTATTGCCCAAAGACAGGATAAAAACCTGGTACCCGCATTGCTGGCAGCTTGTGCTGCCATCTTACTCCTAATTGTCAACGTATCCGGATATACGATCAACAGAAAAAAGTGGATCGTAGAACCTGCACTGGTGGCGGACCGCAGCGGCGCCCGGATGTTTAGCTACAATCCGAGAATAAGCATTTTAATGAACAGGTTACAGGCAGGCAATGTGTTTGACAGGAATGGCCGGTTGCTCGCATCAAGTGATCCTAAACTGGTGCAGGATCAAAAAGATTCATTACTGGCTCTGGGAATACCTGCAGAAAATATAGAATCACTTTCTTATAAAAGGCAGGAACGCTACTACCCTTTTGGTGAATACATGTTTTTCTGGACCGGCGATGCCAACACCGGAATTTTCTCGGGAGGAAACAATGGATATTTTGCAGAGTATGCTCATGCTGCCGAACTCCGGGGATTTCCCGCACCCATTGTTAAATACCAGGTTAGTGCCGACCGCTTCCGCGAGGAAAAGTTTTTGCCGGTAACCGGTACCGAGATGACCGTAGCTAAACGGGATTACGGTGCACTTTCAGATCTCTTAACCGCCGGTATTAACAGCAATGAAGTTGCTGAATTTAAAAAACGCAACAGGGATATAACGCTCACGCTTGATGCAGCATTACAAACGAAGATTGAACTGGCATTGCAGCAGGATGATAGCGTAAACAAAAAGAGAGTGTCGGTAGTCGTGATGGAAGACAACACCGGAGATGTGCTTGCATCTGCATGCTGGCCACTTCCTCCTGTGAATGACTTCGACCGATTAAGCTTGCCCGAAAATGAAATGAATAAATTACCCGGGTGGAACGTGAACAGGGATATTGGATTCACCCTTGCCACTCAACCTGGTTCCACTGCAAAGTTGGTTACAGCAATGGCCGCATTTAATAAAATGGGAGTTGCTGCTGCAAAAAAAACAATCAGGGTTTATCCAAAAGATTTGATCAGGGTTACCGGGCCTGAACCCGATGAGCCTGGATTAATTACCATCGAAAAGGCCATTGTTAAATCCAATAATTCATTCTTTATACGCCTTGCAAACGAGGAGCAGTTGCAGGAAGAAATGGGAACGCTATATATGCAGGCTGGTATGTTCCTGCACGGCGTTGGCGGATATTATTTTGAAAAAGATACTGGCAACACATCTCAACAGGACAAATGGAGAACGCTGTGGAGAGAAACGGAATTTAAAAGCCTTCGTCGCTACGACCCTGACAATATAGGTCGCACAAGGGCTCTTGGAATTTCCGGCATGGCCTGGGGACAAGGAGAACTGGTAGCGACACCTGCATCCATTTCCCGGATCGCATCGGGAATCGCCAACAACGGTATCATGGTACCCTCCAGGTATGTATTGAATATAAATGGAAATGTTACGAATAGTAAACAAGGCATTGCGATTGCCGGGGATTCTTTGTATGCGCAGTACCTCTCAACCTATATGAGAGAACAAAGCGCCCCAAAAAGAAACCAGTTCGGAATTTTGGTAGGAGGTAAATCGGGTACACCCGAAAGAATCGTAAAAGGTGAAAGCATCAATGATGGCTGGTATGTCTTTTTTGCACCAGAGGCTAATGGTAACGGCCACATAGTAGTTTGTATAAGGATTGAAGGGACCCAAGGTTCAAGTGATGCGGTAACGCTGGCAGGCGCACATATTATACCGTTGTTATTGGAACGCAATTATATTAAAAGCTTTGATCCTTTGAAGAAGCCGTCGTTACCTGGGTTAGATAATACTATCGAATTAACGATGCGTCATCCCGATGATGGCAATTAAATTATTTAAAAAAAGTACTATCAATATGTTTAATTTATTTAAAGAACGTCCGCACGATGTAAAAGGCATCCGCCACATCTTATTACAATCCATCAAGGAAAAATTGCAGCGGACCCAGNNATATAATGGGGATTTATCTATTTATCAATTGCAATGCATCCGATAAACATTTGTATGAGGCAGCAGTATTTGAAAATATCCCCGGAAAATTTAAAGTAGAAGAAGTTCAAAAAATTGCAGACGATTTTGCAATCACCTTATCACCCTCATTCAAATTTGAAGTTGCCTATACCGATACATTTCCCCCGCAGGCTGACCTTATAAGCGGGATAGACGCAGCAGTTTTTGTATCAACAAAAAGATCCGGGCTTAGTAATAAAAAAAACAGGGCTTTTATAAAAGTGCTGAATGGCGAAGCCGAGAATGAAACCTATTTAATTGATTCTGGTGGCGGTCGGATCAACATTGGNNAATTATGTAAGAAAAAATGTTATTGCCTTTAAACCTAATGAACGAAATCGCTCTGTCAGCCGGCAGCATGCACATATTGAGTGGGAGACGGACAGTAATTCATTTTTAGTTTTTGCAGATGAGGGCGGCATACCTCCTAATAATAAAATGAAGGTTCGCACCCCTGAAGGTATATTGATAAAAATGCAGGCAATCGAAGTTGGCCATCGACTGCAGGAAGGAGACCAGATAATTTTAGGCGACATGGCCGTTCTTGAATTCACTTATTCGGGAGGCGACTAACTATGGCAAAGATTTTTACGATAACAGAAGGATTGGAAAACCTCGGTGCATTAAAATCGGGAGGACAGGGCTCCGTTTATAAAGCAAAAAAAACTGGTGAAATAATAACCGCAATCAAGATACTGCCGACACCGATCGCCAGTGAAAGCGAAGATGACAAGCATTTTATTTCTTTCCAAAATGAAGTGCAGAAATTAAAAAAAGTAAACGAAGTGTCTAACCCGAATGTGGTAAGCATCATTGCTTCCGGAATAACAAGTTCCGGCAACCTTCCTTATATAGAAATGGAATATATTGAAGGGCCTGACCTGGGTGAATTGCAGAAGCCGCCTTATGATCCCGTTTTTACCGTTAAAGAAACCATTAAAGTAGCAGACCACTTATCGAATGCGCTGGCGCATTGCCACCGGGCTAATATAAAGCATGGAGATATAAAAAGTAACAACGTAAAATTTAACCAGCATACCGGTAATTATATATTGCTGGATTTCGGCTTATCGGTGATGTCGGATGAACAACGCCGGACCAGCATTCGTTATGCCGGTGCAATAGAATTTATGGCACCGGAACAAAGCTCGGGGGAGACGCTGACTGAAACAGATGTGTATAGTTTTGGAATTATACTGTTTGAATTGTTAGCCGGTATTGTTCCATTTCCGCTAATGAACAAGAGTGAAATGGCACGCAATGCAGTGATGCTGGCACATATGGAATCGCTGCCGCCGGATATTATTTCATTACGGCGTGAGGCATTACCCAGTTACTGGAGTAATGAAAAACAGCAACGTGAAATGGAGATTCCGGTTTGGCTGCTAAGCATGATCTATAAATGTCTCGAAAAAGATCCCGCAAAACGATTTAAGAACGGCTGCGAATTGCAGGAATTTATTCATTTGGGAACCGTTATTGACGAAAGAAAAAGAAGCATCAATAATTCAGCCGGAGAAACAGCAAAGCCGCAGGTGGATGAATCCGTCCTGAGAAAAGAAATCCTCAGGCTGCAAACTCATCTCTTGGAGAAAGAAGAATTGCTGAAAGACCTGCAATACTTGGTAGATACGAGGGAGAGAGAGTTAATTGAAGTCCAATACAACCATGCTGCGAAACGCAAAGGTGTATCAAAATCAGTATTTTTTTTGGTACTTATCATTGCAATTGGCCTGGCTGGTTTTGCAGCATATAACACATTTTATCATCCACGTAAGAATATTCCAATAGATACCGCTTTGCAAGGGGATAAAAAATTACAAAATATTGCCGATTCAAACACTGTAGTTACCAATAATCCAATAAAAAAAACCAGGGGCAGTGGAAAAATGAAAACGAATACGCCATTTCTGGCTGCAAGCCATAAGCCCCGGAGAAAAGTAGCGCCTGTTTCAGATTCAACATCCGGCAAGCATCATCTTCGCCCGGGTAATGTATATACCCTTCTCCATAATGCCTGGTTTTACNNTTATCGGATGAAAGCGGCGACTTCCGATACGCGATTTTTAAAGACGATAACGGAAAAGCTATTAAAGGCTGGCTGTTGAAAAAGGATTTTAAGCCAGCCAGTGATTATTAATCTGTTGGAAGAATAAAACCCCTTTGCTGCTGGAAAAGCATTTTGTAGATAAGTCAGACAGGTGTTTTCTACTGATAGTAATCGTGATTGGGAAAGAGAACCCATGGTAAAAGAATGTTGGACAAAGAATTTTTTAAGGCAAAAGCTAAATTATATACATTTCAATCCTTGCCAACCTCATTGGAATCTAGTCGTAGTGCCGAAAGAATATAAATGGTCATCTTCAGAGGTATCTATTCAATATGGCACGAGTATAGCATACACACATAATTACTACCAAACCCGCGCCAACGTTACTTTCTTTATACTTCAACGGAGAGATGGTTATACTTGCACCAATACGGGGGCCATACCCTGGATTGCCACGACCTTCAGGTTGTGAAGAAGATAAACGATTTGTGGGCTTAAGCCCAATATCTCCTGTTTTTTTTAGCTAAAGCCGAAAAAAGATTATAACTACCCATGGCCTGAAAGCCGCGGCAACAAAGGAATTGCATTGTTATCAAAAACAGTTCCCGGCTTCGAAATGAGCCCGCTGATCCATTTGAATGATTAAATTTGGGAGTGTTGGTGATGAAGGAAAAGGAAGTTTGTGAGCAAGGAACCAGGGATGGTGGAACACCCCTGTGTCGTAACCGAGTCTCTCGAAGAGGACCAGGCGGTAAATTAAATAAATAACTTACTTTTTTTCTATCCTTATTCATGCAGGGGACTTTTGCAGGAAAACCCGACCCTGACCTAAACCCCTTTTAATACAAAAAAGCTATCGTTACCTTGTAACGATAGCTTACAACACNNGTTTTACTACATGATAAAAGAAAACATCCGGCGGACCTACCACACCCGCTGAGTCCATTCTATGTTTCAGTTCTTTTGTATGCATAAAATCTTGTGCCTTTTTCATATCTGCTATTACCATTACCAATGACACCATATGAGGATCGTCAATATACTGGCCGATGGCCCTATCCGTTATCCCTGCATCCATTCTATCCTGCTTATCGCCATCGAATACTTTTTTCCAGGCGTCGTAGTCCTTTACTTTTATATTAATTATTGCCCTATCCGTAGATGCGTCCGTTGTTGTATCGTGAAATCTATTTACAGCGTAATAAATTGTTGGCTTGCCAATTACACCTGCTTTTTTCATAGCTTCCCTGAGCCCGGGCGACATAGCAAATTCTTTTGCTTTGGCGGTATCATCCACATGCAAAGCCACCAGTACCATGTTGCTGTCTTTAATACCCCTTCCCACTACAAAATTATGTTNNGATTCATAGCCTGGAAACCATTTAGCAAAATTTGCTACTTTTTGTGTTATTAACATAGTAATGGCGGGCGCCGCAGGAGTTGCAGGCGGAGCCTGGGTCATTGCAGCGGTAGAATCCTTCATGGTGGAATCCGTGCCGATACCGTTAGTGGAACTGTTGCCACCGGAATTGCAGGAAAATAGCATCATTGAAATAATAGCAGCTGATGATAAGAATTTAGATTGCTTCATTTGAGAAGATTTAAGGTTTAAAAAAAATAAAGTTGGAAACAGAATTCTCTAAGGCGGGATTAAATATAAATATAAATATATAATAATATTTAAGTAATGAAAAAACTATTTCTGCTAATAACCCCTGTGGAATAGATAATGGCTAAAAAATGACAATGCGCCCGCCATGCTTATCGTTTGTATTACATCCCCTTCNNTAAATATTTCCACTCCCGTGAAGCCATTTCCCCATATTTAATTTGCCCGGAGGCAGTTAGAAAAATCTTTTATCCTGCATACTTTTATGTTGCACCTTTGTTCCCAATCTATAATTATTTCTTCATGAATTTTAACCTGGATAAAATTCCGCTACGTTCCTCTAAGCCAAGAACCAGTGGCCTTACCATTATCAGTGACAAGGGGCTCAGCCTCACCGAAGCAAAAAACCTTTTGTCGGTTGCCGGCCCGTACATAGATATGGTAAAGTTTGCGTTTGGAACGGCAGTGGTAACCTCCTTATTAAAAGAAAAGATTGCACTGTACCAGTCTTATCAAATCCCTGTTTATTTTGGCGGTCTTTTGTTTGAAGCCTACCTGATCCGTAACCAGGTTCCGGACTTTATTAAGCTGGTGGAATCGAATAACATAGATTATATCNNCAAAACAGGAACTGTTATCAGTGAAGTAGGGGCCGGTGATAAGGACAAGGTGCAGGTGACACCCCCCTACCGGTGGATAGAAATTATGCAGGAAGAGTTGGAAGCCGGTGCAAGGTATGTAGTTACCGAGGGGCAAGAATCCGGGACGGCGGGTATCTACAGGGATTCCGGGGAAGTGAGGGAGGGCCTGGTAGCAGAAATTCTCAATAAAATTACCCCGGAAAAAATCATCTGGGAAGCTCCAAAAAAAGACCAGCAATTATATTTTATTAAGCTTTTGGGCTGCAATGCCAACCTGGCCAATATATCGCCTGCAGAAGTGATTGCCATGGAAGCCATGCGGGTCGGCTTACGGGAGGATAGCTTTGATTTTTTTCTTACATGAGCGTAACCGGCTAACGGCACCCTCTAACAATACCTGCCTTTAACCCAAATTAAATAAAACCGCCTACGTACAAGAATTTATAGGCTCTGCATAACACTGAGATAACTATTTATGCGCTGTTGAACAGGGTAAATCATTAAATGTATGAGGTTAATTTGAAAGCCTTTTCTTATAATCAGGATCCATTTCAGGTGTCCGTAAGCCAGCTACCTCATCGGCCATCAATATAAAAACATTCCAGCACAGCCCTCTTGTAGATGTCCACCAACTATCGATTGAGGACCATTTTGTAGGAATAAATTCTTTACTGAACGGCCATTTCGGATTAAGGTATATTTCTGCCCAAACTCTGTTTTCCATCATCGCTTTTGCTTTTACCCATCCATGTTTCAGGCCAACCACATAAGCGCAATATTCCGCCCTGAACCAACTGCCGCCGTTATAATATACCCCATCCCTTTTGCCACCGCCATAATTTTCCTGGCCAAATTTTTCAAAAGGCTGGTAGTGCTCATCCATATACGTATATCCTTTTTCATCTTTGGTCAGCCTTATGCAGATGGGTGCAGTAGTGCCATATTCAGGATGAGGCGAATTGGTTACCCTGTTCAAATGCGGCACCTGGTCCAACTGGTTTTTTACCATTTCATCTGTCAGGATTGGTTTGTTGAACAGCCATAGTGAAAAAAATTCCGGCTCTAGATCGGTAAGTGAAATGATGTCAGGATACTTCCGGTCAAAAAGTAAATGTCTTCTTTTCACATCGTAAAAATTCCGGTATTCCTTTTCGGCTTTTTGTATATGTTCTCCCGAGATATCAAAACCCAGTTCTTTTATGGTCCTTAAAGCAATGGCCAGCATCCCCTGGTTAACAGCAAGCCGGTCGGTTTTGGGATTATAATCAACAATATCTACCTGGCTCAGGGAAAAATGTGACCTGCAAATTCCATCCCTGGCGGAATCAAATTCATTCAATACATAATCAACTGCTTTTTTAATTTTTTCCTGCGGAAGTGTAACTCCAAAACGGCGTTTGTTTAACATCGCCCAAATAAGCCATTCAATGGTAGCTTCATTGTCTTTAGCCTCTACCGAACCCATCAGGGGGGTAATAATAGTACCAATTCCGCCCTTCTGAGTTTGTGTGTTGCCCCATTGATTCCATATCGAAAGATTCAACTCTTTATTGTAGGTGGAAACCGTAGAAAAATAAGAATCCCTGTTATACATATCCGGCGCATAATTCATATTGGGCACGTTAAACGGCGTAAAATCTTTGGTATCGGTGATCCAGTTGAGCATGTTGCAATTGGCATATAGCATTTCTTCAATCAGCGACCCCTTAAATTCCTTTCCTTCGGCTAAGCGTGACTGTGATGAGATCATAAATTGTTGATGCGATTTCCATGGCTCTACAAAAACAAAGGTTGTCTTTTCTGTTTTTTTACCCAGGGGAAGAATATTATATGGCTCAATTTGCGGCTGGTGTTCTACAATCTGCAGGTCCCTTACCTGTNNGCCCGATTGAGTTCCTATAAACATAGATACACTGTCTTTTTCAATATAGGGAATCAGTATGCTGCCTTTAAAAAGCGTCCAATCGCTGTCTACCGCAGGAAAGTTATCAATGTATTTGACACCGTCCTCCAGCTCAATGGTTTTTATCCCGTTTTTTATCCTGAAAAGTTTTAATGCCAGCGGTTTATTCCCCTTACACCAGAAAGAAATGGTATATACCCGTTGGTCTTTAAAAGGTGCTATAAAATCTATCCCGGCCCTGCCTCCCGGATGCCCGGTTATGTTGATGAGGCCACCTTGATTTTCAATTTCCNNGTGGCAGCTTTACTACCGTTTCACTACCGGCATCCAGGTTGTACATTTCACCATAAGTTTGTTTTATGAAGTTATTACCCTGCTCTCTTTCTGATGTTGTAGCCACAGAAAATAAATTAATATCTGCCAACCGTCGCATGCCTACAAAACCACCACCCCGCCCGCTAAAACGGCGACGCGTATTCCTGGTATACTGGTTTTTATAGCCTGCATCGGTAAGAAAACCCACTACCTCGTTTTCCGGGGTTATAAACCCAGCCGCAGGATATATTTCATGAACAAAACCTCCCGGGAAACTATCATATTCAAAAGTTACATAGCGGCTCGGCGGGGCTGCGGGCCTCGCCGTCTCCTTCAGTATGTAATACATGTTTGGCATAGAAGGTTGAAATAAGCTAACCTTCTTTTCAATAACATGATCATTTATTACCTGGTAGGTTACAGCAATAGAAAGATTCGCATCAAACTCAGGTAGGTATGTATCCCTGGTTAAAGTGATACTGCCGGCATTACCTGTCCATTTTTGTCCCTTCCAATGTGGCAAATCTGCTTCTGTGCTCATATCGAGATTAAAAAGTCGCAGGGATAATTCTTCCGTATTGGTAACCACCAGATGATTGCCGCTGTATATATCTACATGAAAGCCTTCCTGTTTGTTACCAGTTGCCTTAAGTGAGAGGGATTGCCCGGACAAAATAGAATTATTGGCTATTAAAAACAAACCAAGCAGCGATCCCCATATTTTGAATGTATGAAATTTCATCTGAAGCAATTAAAGGCTGGATAAAAATAATTCCATCTTGGCGCCTGCAATCTATAATGAGATATATGAAAATAATCGTTTCAATCGCAGCATACTATATAAGTTGAAACTACCTTATAGCCGCAAGGTAATAATAACCATTACAACGATTCAATTTATTAAACGGTCCTTTCTAAAAGAAAAGGAAGAATACCAGTGCAAAACAGAATTAAGGCTTTCAATTACCAGATGTTATTAAATACATCGGAGTTTCCGGGAAAATTATTTTTAATCGGATATCAATCGGATCAAAGGCCTAAGAACCGAAAACCCCGCTGAGACATCTTGAATACAAGTAATATTAATTCGCCCTTCTACTCCAGAGAGGAAAACCTTTCTCATTACGGAGTTTTA
>PKYU01000010.1 GCA_003132765.1 Chitinophagaceae bacterium
TCTCCTCCCACGCTGAAAGCCAGGGCTGAGCCCCCAATAGCAGTGTTATAAATGCCGGTTGCATTGAAATAAAGCGACTGGTATCCATTGCCGGTATTAAAATTTCCTGTTGAGTTATATGAGCCTGACTGGTAACCAAAAAATGCGTTTTTTAATGTCGGGTCTATCCTGCCTGAGGTTGAATTATTCACCCTGATGTTAAAAGGTTTGTTATCGGTTGTGCCTATAAAATNNGTTTGCCAATCTGCGCCTCCATTCGCATCCGATGTAAGTACCTTGCCTGCACCTTGCCTTCCTGTTACAAATTTCAATCCTCCATTAACTTGAAATGTACTATCTGGTGATGCTACACCAACTCCCGTTTTACCAGCTAGATAGTTCTTTATGGAAGCATCAACCTGGAATATCCCCCAATGATTAGTAATGGTAGCAGAACCGTTTTTTGAATACAAATACAGGTCGTACATATTAGTTATTGTTCCTGTTTGAGCGTAAGGATAAAGAAATATTCCATATACGTTAGAAGTAATTGGAAGTGCAGATAGGTCCGTATTGTAATGTCCGAATAGAAGTCTTTCACCATATAATCCTGAAAGAGTTCCGTTGTCTGATGTTGTGTGATGCCCTGTTCCGTTTTCATCATAGTTTCTAAATGATTCACCATAATATGCTGTACTCTGTCCTGAATTTGTTATTGAAGGCAAGACAATACTGTATGCTCTTGAATGTACCCCAAAGTTTTCATAAAAGCCTGNNTGTCGAAGGTTAGCGAGCTGCTTATAAACCTAGCAATTGGCGTTGTTCCATAATCCGGCAACACTCCTGCTGTCGTTTGGTTGATTCCTACGTTACCCAAACTGTCAATGACAAGGGCATTATTAATATGAGTATTAAAACGCCAAGAGCTATTATCATAAAGTGCTTTTATGTCTCCTGTTCTNNATGGCTGTGTTAAAATTACCGGTTGTAGTAGTACCACCTGAATTATATCCATAAAATGTGTTTGCCAATGCAGGGTCTATCCTGCCAGATTGTATATTATTCACCCTTATATTGAAAGGTTTATTATCTGTTGTACCTATAAAGTTGCTTCCATCAACGGTACCCGAATTTCCAGCTAAGGACCATCCGGTTGGGTTACCAGGTGATTGCCAGGTGGCCACCCCATTTGCATCGGATGTTAATACTTTGTTTGCACCTAAAGTTCCCCCCGTAATTTGTAAGCCGCCAGCTACAAGGGTGGCGTTGGCGCCAGTACCTACATTTACTTGCGTTACCCCGGCGTTACCCAGTTGAATGGTGTTGCTGGTATATACAATTGAACCGCTGCCAATAGCTGTTGCATTAGTTAAGGTTCCTGTGGATACATCGGCACCATATCCAAGGGCTGTGTTATTTGATCCGTTGGTATTCGTAAAAAGTGTATTCAATCCAACACCAGTATTATTTGCTCCTGTGGTATTTGAAAAAAGGGATCTAAAACCAATCGCCGTCAGATTGTTGGCTGTTGAACTATTAAGGAGTGCCTGATAACCTATTGCTGTATTCTGAATACCCTGGGTATTTGAATAAAGTGCAGAATATCCACTGGCAGTATTATATCCTCCTATTGTATTGAAACGAAGTGCATTCGATCCATTAGCAGTATTATAGCTTCCTGAGGTGTTGGCGTAAAGTGCAGCATATCCATTACCCATATTAAAAACTCCTGTCGTATTGTTATAAAGTGCAGTGTATCCATTAGAGATGTTATAACTTCCTGTCGTGTTAAAATAAAGCGCAGCATATCCAATGGCCATATTAAAACTCCCTGAGGTATTATATCGAAGTGCATTAGCTCCATTAGCCATGTTAAAACTTCCTGTGGTATTGGAAAAAAGAGCTGAAAATCCATTTGCCATATTATAAATTCCTGTGGTGTTGGAAAAGAGGGAATAATTTCCAATAGATGTGTTATAGTTTCCGATTGTGTTGGAACCACCTGCCTGAAAACCATAGAAAGCGTTTTGTAATGTTGGGTCAATCCTGCCTGCCTTTTGATTGTTCACCCTGAAATTAAGAGGCACATTATCGGTTGTGCCTATAAAATTAGTTCCATCAACTGTGCCAGCATTGCCGGAAAGAGACCATGATGGACTTTGCGCTTGAAGTTTATTAGCGCTCATCAGCAGAGAAAAGAATAAAGTTAATTTTATTAAATATTTCTTCATTTTATTTTTTTTTAAAAATTAAGATTTGTAAAAAAGTATTGGTTTTACCCTGCCTGATTGCCGTATCATCATTATTTTTATACCTGGAGTGGGAATATTTTTGAAGATATTCAACAAATTCAAATCCGNNTAAACAGATAGAGCTTTATCAATCCGGGCAAAACTTTTCTTCCAGTTTCAGAGAAAAGGAAGACAAACCAAAATGCCTGTATGCTTGTAGATGATTTCATAAAAACCCCATTAGTCAACAATAAAAAATGAAACTACCAATGAATTTAAAAAGGGGGATAGAGAATAACCTGTTGGTTTTAATCTGCGTAATCTTGAATATATAAGCATTTAACCGGGTACCAATTCCAGGAANNCCAGGAAATTAACAAAGCATAATCACAGTTATTTATTCCTTATACTTCTGAGTGATTGCATCCCGTTTAATGGACCCTCATTCGCGGGGCAACAATTTCCCCCGGATTATTTTATTTCCAATCTTAAATATATAAATAAGCAACTGCCTTTGTGTCGGCCCAAATCTATAGGTTACTGTTTTTAGTGAGCCCGCCATAAAATCGCCTGCAAGAACCCAGGCAACCTGGCTGCCCGACAGGTCATATATTTCAAGGGTCCCTTCCCCGGAAACCGGTGAAGTGATGTTGAAATTTACTTCTGAAACATAGGGGTTGGGATAAGCGCTGACTGATATAGTGCTAGTATCAAAGGCTGGCTGCCCCTGTCCCGGATTTGGTAATACAGCAGGTGTTAATATAGTATTCTGCGCCACCCTTGCTCCCACTTGCCAAATGGCTCCCTGGTTTGCTGTGGCCGGCATGGTTGACGTGCTCCATCCTGCATTAGCTGTTAAGCCCGTTTGCCATGCAGAGCCCAAATTGGTTCCATAATTAAGCGGTGCAGATGGAACAAAATTTGTAAAATCTATAAAATTGGGGTTGATAACAACTGAATGGGTATCATACCCAAATGCCTGCCATTGGGCAAATGTAAAGTAGGTATTCGCAATCTTAAATGCGGGTGTTCCAGTTTCACAGTAGTATAAATTATAATCACTTCTTAATCCTACCGTATCATCATATTCTCCCAATGATATACAGGACACATTTTTGACAGTATAGAATATGTTATTAAAGATCCGGGTACCATGAGCCGCAACATTTAATCCGTTATCCGTATTCCTATAAATATTTACCAGGCCCTGGAATGATGTATTGGAAGCAGGCAGGTTACTATAAAATGTGTTATTATANNTTTTACATTGACCCCGCTGTACTGGGGATTATTAATGATGTTATACGCAACTCCTCCCCCGGTATTTACCACCCCTTTCTGCACTATACTCATCGGGACGTGATATAAATAATTATAGGTAACAACTGCATTTTTGCTGTATGCAGTAAATATGCCTTCAGTTGCCCCCGTTGCCAGGTCAGTGCCGTTCCAGGTAAAATAGTTCCCGGATACCACCTCCCCGTCTAAATTATCATTCGTAGGACCCGGACGTTCATCTCCTGCCTGCAGCAGGTAACCGCTGTTGGATACAGAGGAAATATAGTTATATAAAAAGCTAAATATGGTTGGTACACTTGTTGGGATATTCACACCGTTATCACCGCTGGTGGCTGTAAGATTTGTTGTGGTTCCCTGAATCGTTAATACGGTTTCGCCTGTAACGGTAACGGCTACATTACTGGTTGCAGTTACCCCGGAGTTATCAGTGACCGTCAATTGAAACATAGCTATTCCCGCGCTTAATCCGGTAACGGATGTACTGGCTGATGGAGGACTTGCAATGACCGCGCTGCTCCCTGATATTTGGGTCCACGCAAAAGTAATACCCGTTCCGGTTCCGCTTCCTGATAATGTAGTGGAGGTAGTACCGGATGCTAATTGCTGATCAGGCCCCGCATAAGCCGTAGGCGAAGTATTGACGCAGGAAGTAAAATTGAAGTTTAAACTCAGGGTACCGGTATAATTTGCTCCCCCGTTTCCGCTACCACCTGCAACCAGGCTGCTTGTTTGACCAGTAGGTGTACCTGATGAAAACCCTGAAGCCGGAATATTGTTTCCTGCATTTACCGACCCGAGGTTATTATTACTGAATGAAGCCTGGTAGGAGGCGAGGCCATAAGACCAGGTAGCGGAAAGTAATTTGTTAGAGGTAAGTACTCCTGTCAGGGTAGTTGAATTATTTCCCCCGNNGAAGAACTGTAACCGGGAGGTACCCTCGTTATCCATGTATTAGTTGATGAACTGAATGAGGTGGAATTAGAACCTGCCGTTGCATCGGCGATAATTTCCCCATTAGGTAAAGGAACAGAAGAACCAAAGGAAGTATTGATGCCGGCGAAAGCAAGCGTCCCGCCGGAAAACATCAGGTAGTCTCCATTGGAAGTTAGCTGGTTGCTATTTAGT
>PKYU01000194.1 GCA_003132765.1 Chitinophagaceae bacterium
TCAATGGGAAAGACCGGCATTATAATTCAAATAACATTTCCTTCCACAATTCAATACTTTCTGATTTGCTTTCCCAATTTGATTTCTTGAATTTAAAAATTATCCAATCTTAAAGCAGTAAATATAAAAGTTGAGCCTGGATAAAGTGTATGATTATCAACAATAAGACGTGGGTTTGTTGATAAATAACAGGCCGTGACTATAAAATATATTTTCCATTCACCAATATTCTTTAGAAGTTTGCTTACTTTGGTTTGGATGTACCGAAAAAGTATTAATAATTCAAAAAAAATCAAAAACTCATGAAAAAAAAATCCATTNNGGCAATGGCCTTGATTATCGCCTCCTGCTCAAAGACAGGTCCTGCCGGAGCGACCGGGGCAGCGGGCGCTACTGGTCCCGCAGGACCAACAGGAGCCACTGGTACAACTGGAACTGCAAACGTAATTTACTCTCCCTGGCTAAACGTGAAATTTCAAGGTAATGATACTACAGGCTGGTATGGTGATATTCCAGCTCCCAAATTAGCCGATTCAATCATAAACCATGGAGAAATAAAAGTTTATTTTAACGCTGGCAGCGACTCTGTCGGTGGAGAGGCAGTTTTTCCCTTGCCAATTTATGATCTCTTTTATTTAGGTGTTGTGATAAATCCTTACTTCTCAGTTGATACAATTTTTTTAGCCGCAACAAGCAATGTAAGTTCCGTGCTTAATAACGGGCATAATTATTATCAATTCAGGTATATCCTTATTCCGGGAGGTACTACTACCTTACCGGTATCTGTAAATGGAATGAAGAGCAATACTATTGACTGGAACGATTATAACCAGGTAAAACAATATCTGGGGCTTAAGGACTAATTATATCTTTTGGAATTGAATCCTTATTTTTCTGAACCTCCTTTCAGGAAAGGGATTCTATTGTCCGCAGGTTCCAAAAAATATCCTGTTTCAGAATGAAGATTTCTATTNNGATCATTCAAAAGTCTGAATCAACAAATGGTTTAGACTTTCTTTGTTTTAGTCCTTTCAAAGATTTACCAGGAATTATTTTATAAAATTGGCAATTGTTTCCTCACAACATACACATCTTCACTTGTACTTTATTTTATAGTAAAGAATGATGGAAGCAAATATCAGCGTTATTCCGTTAGCCAGGCTTATGGGAATATTTGATGAAAAGATTCCATAAACAAGCCACATCATGGTTCCAAAGGCAAAAAGAGAATACATCGCGAGTGATATTCCTGAAGTATCTTTTGTGTTGATTGTTTTAATAGCCTGGGGAATGAAAGAAGCAGTGGTGCAGGCTGCTGCTACCAGTCCCATTATTGTTATGAAATTCATGATGAGATTTTTTCCAGGATGTAAATGAAAATAATAATAGCGCAAATTACCCTTAAAAATCCATTGGCGGCTGCACCTGTAATTGAGGTTATTTCCCTTTGGCAGAAAATTCATTCATAATTGACCCGGTTGAATAGATTTTATTGAAAAAAACTTAGCTGAAACGACAATAATTTATTCTGAAAATAAATATTCTTTTAATTCACGATAATCTGAACGCATTTTTATGCTGTTCTTTTTTAGCTTCAATAAATCCTGCACAGATTGTGGCATTGGGACTTTCTCATTGATCACAGGCTCCACCACATCATAAAATTTTACGGGATGCGCAGTCTCCAAAAATATTCCCTTTTGTCCGGGATGCTGCTGTAAATATTTATTAAGGGCTCCATAGCCTACTGCTCCATGAGGATCCAGTAAATATTTCTTCTCCCTGAATACCTCGCCGAGAATTTCCTTGGTCTTTTCATCAGAAAATGAATAACTGCTCATAACTTTTTTCAGGGATCGAAACTCTTTATTAAACAATTCAAGGATGCGGACAAAGTTGCTTGGGTCGCCTACATCCATCGCATTGGAAATGGTAGCGACAGATTTTGCGGGAACATAATTTCCTGTTGCTAAATATTCTGTCACCACATCATTGGCATTGCATGCAGCAATAAAATGCGTAACGGGTAGGCCTGAGCGATGAGCAAGTAAACCGGCACAGATATTTCCAAAATTTCCACTGGGCACACTTATCACCGGAGTATTATCCTTTTCCGGCCATTGCTGGTATGCGAAGAAATAATAAAATTGCTGGGGCAGCCAGCGGGCCACATTGATGGAATTTGCTGATGTCAAAAATATTTTTTCGTTCAATTGCTTATCTGCAAAAGCCTGTTTTACCATTTTCTGGCAATCATCGAAAGAGCCTTCAATTTCCAAAGCCTTAATATTATTACCAGGCGTAGTCAATTGTAATTCCTGAACGCTGCTTACTTTTCCTGAAGGATAAAGTATTACTACCTCTACGCCATCTACATTATAAAAACCATTGGCAACTGCTCCTCCTGTATCGCCCGAAGTAGCTACAAGAACCGTAATTTGTTTATTGAAATTCTTCACGAAATATCCAAGGCATCTGCTCATAAACCTTGCTCCTACATCCTTGAAGGCTAACGTGGGTCCATGAAATAATTCCAGTGAAAAAATATGTTGATCAATTTTTCTTAATGGGAAATCAAAATATATAGTTTCTGCTACAATACGCTCCAGTTCATTCTTCGGAATTTCATTACCAATATAAGGCCGGATGACCCTGCAGGCAATTTCTTCCTTCGAAAGCTTATCAATGCCTGCAATGAATTCTTTTTCCATAACAGGAATCGTTTCCGGAAAATAAAGTCCTTTGTCAGGTGCCTGTCCCTTTATGGTGGCATCTCTAAAATTTACCTTAGGAGATTGATTATTGGTGCTGAAATNNTTTTAATTTTAAATTTTTAGCCAATCTTAATTCCCTCATTATTGATCGTAGTAATATATGTATGATATTTTAGTCCGGTGGTGTCATAAATATCTTTCATTATTTTTTCAACTTTTACTGCAGTATTCTCTTCTTCGCAAAGCATAAAAATAGAGGGACCTGAACCGGATATTCCACCCCCCAGCGCGCCGGCATCTATGCTTCTTTTCTTTACATCATCAAATCCTGGAATCAGCATGCTGCGAACCGGTTCTATGATTACATCTTCCAATGAGCGGCTGATAAGGCCATAGTCGCTTTTTAATAAGCCTGCAACAAGTCCTGCTATATTTCCCCACTGTTTGATGGCATTCTTTAATAACACTTCTTTTCGAAGGATTTCCCTTGCATCAGAAGTTTTTACTTCTATCTGGGGATGTACTACCGCAACAAACATCGGGGGCGCCGTCAGTGAAATGATATCCAAAGGGAAAATTGACCGGATCAGGGTTACTCCGCCATATATACCGGGAGAAATATTATCCGCATGCTTTACACCTGAAGCCAGTTTTTCTCCGGCCATCGCGAAGCGAACGAGATCTTCTTTTGAAAAAATATTGCCAAGCAGGTGGTTTGCTGCCACTACTACTCCGGCTGCACTTGCTGCGCTGGAACCTAATCCGCTTCCGGGTTTTATGTTTTTATTGATTACTAATTCGAAACCGTAATCATGATCCAGTTCCTGCAGTAATTCTAATAGAGATACTCCTGCAACATTTTGTTCAGGTATAAGAGGAAGATTAAATGTATCAACATGCCTGATTCTGATTCCTGGTGTATCACTAACGGTGATTTGCATTTCATCCGCCGGATCGTTGAGGGCAAGCCCCAAAACATCAAAACCACAAACGATATTCGCAATTGTAGCCGGTGCAAATACTTTTACTGATGTTCCGGGCTTCACTGCCTTTGCGGTAACTTTATTTATGGTTTTATCTGGCTTATTTTCCNNTCCATCCTCAGCTGGAAGGAGCTGCTGCTCTGATAATATCCGCAAAAACACCTGACGCTGTAACTTCGGCTCCTGCACCGGCGCCTTTGATGACAAGCGGCTGCTCCGTATAGCGATTTGTATAAAATAAAACGGCATTATCTTTTCCATATAAATGGTAAAAGTCATGTTGTGGGTCGATGTGTTGCAATCCAACAGAAGCCTTCCCATTTTCAAACTTTGCGACAAATTTTAATTTCTTTCCTGCTTCAGTTGCGGCTAAAACGAGCTTAAGAAAATGTTGTTCGTATTTTTCCATTTCTTTATAAAAATTGTCGACATCCCCCTTCATGCAGGATTCAGGCATGAAAGACGAGTTACTGATATCCTCCATTTCTAATTTCTCACCGGACTCCCTTGCAAGAATCATAATTTTACGCATTACGTCTGTTCCACTCAAATCTAATCTCGGGTCAGGTTCAGTATAACCTTCATCCTGTGCCTGCTTCACTACTTTAGCGAAACTTTTTTCTCCCGTATAATTATTGAAGACAAAATTGAGTGTACCGCTTAATACGGCTTCAATACGATTAACCTTGTCACCGCTTCCCACCAAATCGTTTAGAGTTCCGATAACCGGTAAACCTGCACCAACGTTGGTTTCGAAGAGAAAAAGTGCATTGAATTCCCTGGCGAGGTCTTTCAGGCTTTTATAATAATCATAAGAAGAAGAGCAGGCTATTTTATTACAGGCAACCACTGAGATACTTTTTTGCAAATATTTCGGATAGGTCTTCGCAATTTCAGCATTAGCGGTTATGTCTACATAAACGGAGTTACGTAAATTTTTGGATTGAATAATTCCGGTAAATTTTTCCATATCCATCGCCTCCGCATTTTGTAGCAAGTCATTCCATTTTGAAAGGTCTATCCCATTGTCATTAAAAAACATTTTTCTGCTGTTTGAGATGCCCGTTACCCGGACCTGTAGACGCAAATGATCCTGCAAATGCTGCTGCTGTTGTCGCAACTGGCCAAGTAATTTTCCACCAACATTTCCGGTACCACTTATAAAAAGATTAACCTGCTTAAATGTAGTTTCAAAAAATTCCTCATGCAATACATTGATTGCCTTTTTTACATCACTTAAGGCAATCACTGCTGAAATATTTCTTTCTGAGGAACCCTGGGCAATTGCCCTCACATTGACACCGTTTCTACCCAGTGCGCCAACNNCCGCTTATACCCGGGTGATTTCTCATATTATCTCCAACAAGAGCTACAATAGCAAGGCCTTTTTCTACCATAAGCGGTTCTACCTTCTTAATTTCAACTTCATAAGCGAAGGTTGCATCAATTACTTCTTTTGCCCTGCCTGCATTTATTTCTTCAATACCCACACATATGGAATGCTCAGAGGAGCTTTGAGTAATAAGAATCACATTTATTTTCTCATTGGAT
>PKYU01000341.1 GCA_003132765.1 Chitinophagaceae bacterium
AGATACAAGCGCTTATTTAGAATTACGTCCTAACCTGAATATTTTTCAACAGGGAAAGTTCACCAATACATTTACGGCAGGTATTGGCTATGTTATTAATGCAAAGGAAAATCTGCTTACAGAGCTTACATCAGGAATCGAATATGCCTATACCGAAAAGCTGCATTTTAATGTATTTTTTGGACAATATTTTTATAGTGGAAGAGAATCTGCCAGTAATGTAACATTCTTCGGCATTTCTGCGGCGTTTTATTTTGCACCTACTCAATCAGGGTCACTTGTCAAACAAAAATCCAAATGAATTTTATAGGCTGGCATTAATACTTTAGTGTAACTTTTCACATAAAAGTGATATAAAAAAGGATTTTTTTAAATATTGTTTAGATTGTTCAGACTTAAAACGATATATCTTATGATCTGGAAAGACGCTCTTATAAGTAGTTTGCATTGGTTTTATCCTTAATGCTCAGAAAGCAATGTTCCAATTTTCATCAATTAAAAAAAACATTGATAGTATTGTTGCTGCTGTAGTTGGCTTTATTATAATTTTCTTATTTACAAGACATGGTGGCATTGGCGTTTGGCCTGATAGCGTTGTGTATTTGACTACCGCGGAAAACTTACATGCAAATAGTAAATTGGCAGACTTTGCTCAAAATGCTGTAGTAGAATTTCCTGCATTTTATCCCTACTTTCTTAATGCTCTTATCTTAATTACAGGGTTAAAACCATTAGTATTTGCTCCTGTTTTAAATGCCATCCTTTTTGCTCTGATTATATATTTATCAGGCAATATAATAGAACAGTATTCATGCCATTCAAAATGGTATAAAATTGCCGTACTAAGTTGTATTGTTTTAAGCCCAGGCTTATTGGAAATATATTCTATGCTATGTTCGGAAACGTTTTTTTTGCTATGGCTGTTGCTTTTCATGATGGCAATGCACCANNCACTATTTTAGATCGCATAACCGGAAGGCTTTGATTGCTGCAGCCGTAATTGCATCTGTAGTTTCAGTAACACGGTATGCGGGGATTACAATAATAGGGACAGGCGGAATATTATTACTTCTGAATATGAACTTGCCATTGCGGCGAAAACTACAGTACATATTATTGTACTCTGCGATAAGCCCTTTGTTATTAATCATTAACCTCGCCAGGAACTATACCGTCAGCGGAACTGTGAGTGGTAAACGTGAAAGATCTTTAACAACTGTATATGAAAATTTGCACAATGTAGGTTCTGTATTGTATGATTGGCTTCCCTTTTTAAACGGACATTATAATGGAGCAGGATGGCTAGTTATATTTTTAATTTTGATCCTTGCATTTGTATGCATTAAGCAATTCTTAAAGTATCACTGTTTGATAACCTATGAAAATATGTCGGCTGTTTTTTCGTTGCTTTATATATTGTTCATGGTAGTGACCGCAAGTATAACAAGGTTTGAAACTTTGACTAGCAGGTTTCTTTCTCCAGTTATTATTCCACTGATATTGTGGGGAACTAACTGGATTGTTTCCTCACAAAAAAGAATCAGCCAAACACAAAGGAAATGGCTGGTGGCTTTGGGTGCAATCTTTTTTTTGAGTTTCCAGTATGGCCAGCTTGCAGCAGATTATGAAACCTGGGACGGAGTTAAAGATGCAGGAATACCCGGATATACAGAGGATCAATGGAAATATTCAGAAACAGTATTATTCATTCAGAAAGATTCAATTCCATTTCAGAAAGGCTATACCATCTACTCTGATGCTAATGATGCCATTTATTTTTTTACCCGGAGGCAGGGGAATTTTTTGCCTCATAAAGAATCTTACTCTCAGCTAATGCAATTCTTAAATGATCGCCATTGTTATGTGGTTTGGTTTAACGATGGGGAGGACCCGGACTTGGTAGGCCTGGATTATATAACTAAAATAAAAAAGATGAAATTACTTAAACAATTCAGTGATGGCGCTATTTATGTGTATGATTCAAAAAGCGTTATAGGCAGGTAATTGCAAGGGGGTTGTTTGTCCCCTTTTAAGGATGTATTTTTTAAATAATTCTTAAACTTTTAAATGGACGAACTTTGGGGAACCCTACAAGAACAGTAGAATTAAAAAGTACTGCATCCTGAAAATGTGACACCTTTAAAATAGAAGCATATTTTTCTAAAAAAATAATACATTACATCATGTTTTGATAAACTTCAAACCTGAGAAGAATGAAAAATAAATATTTATCAATGGTAGTTGCAATTTTACCCATTGCAATGAACGCGTCTTCACAGGTGACAGACAGGGATGGAAATACCTATAAAACGGTGAAGATCGGTGCACAGGAATGGATGGCAGAGAACCTGGATATGGCCCATTTTAGAAATGGCGATCCTATACCGAATGCTATTACAGCAGAGGAGTGGACAAAAGCCGGTGAAGAAGGCAGTCCTGCCTGGTGTTATTATGATAATGATCCTGTAAATGGTAAGAAATATGGAAAACTCTACAATTGGTTTGCGGTTAATGATGCAAGAGGCTTAGCTCCTGAAGGTTGGTATGTGCCATCATATCCTGAATGGGCTAAAATTACTAATCATTTAGGAGGCGAAAATGTGGCTGATAGCAAAATGAAATCCACGGAAGGATGGACAAGCAATGGTAATGGAACAAATGAAAGTGGTTTTGCAGGACTTCCGGGAGGTAACCGATATAACGATGGAATGTTCCTATTAATTAACAATAACGGGGACTGGTGGAGTACTTTAACATTAGAGAGTTCAACCATTTTTGCCTATTATAGTAGTCTGAAAGATGAGAATGATAACATCAGATTCTATGGCGAAAATAAAGTAACCGGACATTCTGTGCGTTGCATTAAGAATTGAGCTATACAATATATTTTTCTTGACTAAATTACTCCAGACTTTTATTTGAGATCAATTCTGTAGCAATAATGCATTAACATTTCCCTGGTAATTTTATTTAAAAGAGCAGCCTAAAACCGGATTTTTATTAATGAATCAAGCAAACTTATTTGCCGGTTTATACATTATTATTTACCAATTTTTGTTGATTCTTTTTACCGATTAGAATAGGATGAGGATAAACTAAGTCTGGGTGTTAATAGACAAGAAACCCGAAAATTTCATTTGAAAACGAAGATGATTAGTTTCAAAATTAAGGGTGATTTACAACCTCAATATTTGTAATAGGATGTACCTCCCATGCTGTTGCTCTCCAGTTCTTTGCATCTGCGGGGTTCGTATTTTCTGCTTCTGCAAAATGTTCCTCGTCAAAAAATAACCAACCTTGTATTTTAACCCAATGCCCGGTTAATTCAGATTTTAATTTAGCTGTACTCCAGCCAGTTCCCATTTGCCCCATTATAAACCGCATCCTTGGCGTTGCTCCTACAATCACTCGTTTATTACCCGTGGTTATGCTTGGATCTGCAATTAATAGAATATGGGTATCTATAAAGGCAGGATCCGTCGCACCACAATTGCAGCCCTCTGTTCCTCCTGGGTTTTACTTCAAAAACATATGCTGTTAATTCCACCGCTTTGTTAATTTCCCATCGGTTGACATCGTTACCTGGTTCAAGAATTGGGTCTAATGTAATAGCCTTATAAAAATCTGTTGGTAATGGCATATTGTACCTGTTCTTTTGCCTGTTCAATTCCTGAAGTCTAAGCTCACTCGTTTT
Source organism: Chitinophagaceae bacterium (assembly GCA_003132765.1). Taxonomy (GTDB): domain Bacteria; phylum Bacteroidota; class Bacteroidia; order Chitinophagales; family Chitinophagaceae; genus Ginsengibacter. The sequence continues at coordinate 3,695 of PKYU01000341.1, forward strand.
TCCTAAGGGTGGACATAAATTAAAAGTATCCAAACTCCCCAGCTTCATTGTATCAGAATTTACCCGAATTACATTGCCTGGACCAATTTGTGCAAGAGAATGAAATGTGCCAATTAATAAAATAAGTATAAATACTTTTTTCATTTTATTGTTTTTTGAAAAGTCAATAAACTTTCTAAACAAATTGTACTACTTGTTAGGGAGAATTTTTAATCTGACAAGAATCTGATTAAAGAACCGTCTTTTTTTTAATCATTTAGCATTAAATCATGAAGATCTAATCCTCATTTCCCGGCTACTTAAAGCTAATGAAATATAATTTTATTTACCTAATTATTTTTTTTACTCAAATACTCTTAACCCCTATCAACACTCAATTCTGTGGCAATTCTGTATTAACATTTCATTGTTAATCTTATCTATAAAAGCAACGTCTTATATGTATTCACTCACCAACTAAAAATACAATTATGAAAAAGATTATTACAGTATTATTCTTTGCAGGGTTTTTAACTGCTGCATCCTTTGCTCAATCCGGGCACCGTCAGCAAAATAATACTCAGTCTACCAGTAAGGGATATGGGTCACAACAAAATTCCGGGAATAGTCGTGGGCAATATTCCCAAAACTTCTCTACCAGTAATGGAGATTACAAGGATTATCAACAGAAGAACCCAAATTATGAATATGATTATGGATATAATAAAGACAATGATCACCAGGATAGAGGAGATATGAGGAGAAATCAATATGATTATTCACGCAACAATCAAAGAGGATTTGAAGATCATTTGTATAGGTCTTGGGGTAAAGATCCAAGACACCATAAAATGTATCGTGATAACAACAGAGATTAATAATTTAACTCCTTTAACTAAGCCCCGCAATTGTGGGGTTCTTTATTTCATCTCATTTAGGGTGTTAAAATATGTTAGCTGGTTTTATCTTCATTTTTTTGTTCGGTATCCTTTAGTTCCTGCTCCATCTCGTTCTTAATATCATGAAGGTGATGAACTTCATCGATTGAATGAGGTTGCTGCAACGTTTCCTCTTTTTTTGTGAAATCACTTAGCTTGGTGTAATATTTATGAATAACTTTTAGTTCATCTTCTGTCATATTTTCTACATTAAGTAGCCTGTTACTTGCGATCTCGTTTGCTGCTACGAGTTCATTTAGCTTCAATTGTATTGCCAATGAACCTTTGTTTTGAGATTTCTGAATTAAGAATACCATCAGGAATGTTATGATAGTTGCTCCGGTGCTTAAAAAAGTTTGCCAATTTTCAGAATAGTGAAACACAGGTCCGGTAGCAACCCATATTATTATTAATAAAAATGCAACCATGAATGCAGCTGTGGTGCCGCTTGCTTTTGTAACAGATGAAGCGAATCTTTCAAAGCTATATTTTGAACGTCGCTCACTTTTCTTTTTCATTTTATTGTTTTATTGTTAGTAATAAGATTTAAAAATCCCTATAACTGGTCATTTTCTAATTTGACCATTTTATTAGACGGGGAGGTACAATTATTTCCGGAACCAGTTTATACTCCAGCTATGTTGCTTATATCAATATCAAGCAAATAAGGTTCCAGCTTTGTATTTGTGGAGAATGAAGTAAACTTAGTTATTGCGTTTATGCCACCGATATACATTACTTCCAAATAGAAATTATTAAGCTGGTAAAGACTATAGCCAATATCACCATCAAATCGCTGGGTTAAATGCACTACATACTCCCATAATACAGTCCCTTTTTCAAACTCATTTAGTGAGTTAAATTCATAAAGGGTAATATCCTTCATTACTGAATAGCTATTTGGTCGGGAGAATTTACTATTATCTCAGGTTTATTGGAAAATCCACGCAAATTGACCCCCTCGGCCAAATGAAACTGCTATCAAAAATGGCAGGCTTTGCCTGCCAAATTGAGCTGAACACATATTATTACACTGCTTGCCATCACAGACGATACACCAAGAAAGTTTATGAAAACCAGGCTGTGCATGAAAACTGGAGTTACGGGGAACTGGAAAGGTAAATAGATTCTTCCCTGTTTGAACGCCTTGCTTTGAGTAAAGATAAAAAAGGAGTGTTGTAACTTTCAGAAAAGGGAAATATTAAAAGCTTTGCTGACACGTTTTACAAAAAATTTCCTCCTAAGCCTTCAAAAATCGGTTTTGCAAACTTTTTGTATTGGTTGCAAACTTTTCAGATGACTAAAGGCATAAATTGGAACTGAATACTATACGGCTGATTTAAATGTATAGTTTTTACTTTCCCAAATTTGTTCATTATTTTTGGTTGTTCGTGGATCACGAACATTTAAAATAACTGAACATGAAAGAGATTGAAATTATAGACCGGGCAATTAATAAACTTCATGACATTACCGGAATTGAAATTGAATATAATCCTCACCCAGGGACAAAAGGACAAGTCGATGGAAGAATAATTATAAAAGCCAGTCCGAAAATTATATTAGACGTTGAAAGTAAAAATGAGATAAGGGAATCTCATATATCTTCCCAAATAAACGGAAGCTATAAGAATAAAGATTTTATTATTATATCCGGATCAGGTCCATGGCATCATTTAGTTGCAACTTATGATGGCGTTAGCACTGAAGTTTTTTATGTTGATAGCGTTATGGTGAAAACCTGGGCCGACCTAAAAGGAGCTATTAAGGTCTTCACTCCAACGGAGGACATCTCAATTGGCACAGATTTGCCAAATTCGGCGTATACTGCTACAGATGATGGTACCGGTAGATATTTTATTGCATGGGGCGGATATTGGACAGGAGACCTTGATGATATCATGATTTACAATACTCCATTAACGGCATCCCAGGTTACTCAAGTTTATAATCAACAATTGACTCAATAAAAAAAATAAATTATCCATAAAACGCATTACAGGAGATATCTCCTGTAATGCGTTTTTTAAAACAATACTTTTACAAGAAATTTTCCTTCTTCTGGTGGTTATATTATGAACATAGCCCTCCGCATAATATTCATTTTTTCAACATGTTTGACAATTTTTTCATGCAGAAATAATTCTTCACAAAAAGATGGTCAACTACTATTCTGGTGTTCTAATAATAACCAGGAAATAATCTTGTGTGATACATTAACGGCTGAGTGGAATCGAAATAATACATCGGTACCGGTACATATCCAGCCGATACCGGAAGGGCAATCCAGCGAAGAAGTGATACTTGCCGCGGTTGTAGGAAAAACAACACCTGATATCTATGCCAATATGTGGCAGGGGAATGTGGAAATGTACGCACATGCTGGCGTTTTAATTCCATTGGATACTTTAAAGGGCTTTTTGAATTTTATCAAAGAACGATGTGATAGCAATGTTATAAAAGAGATCACTTCGTCCGATGGTCATATTTACCAGGTTCCCTGGAAAGTAAATCCGATCATGACAATCTATAATAAAAACTTGTTTATCGAAAACGGAATTCAGTCTCCTCCGAAAACATACAGCGCTTACCTGCAGGCGGCGCAAACTTTTAAAGATAATAACAGGAATAGTGTGCCTGCAAAAAGGTTCGGTTATACCGAAGTAAAACCAATTTGGTATCAGATGCGCTTCAATTTTTATCCATTATACCTCGCTGCATCCGGAGGTGCTCATTTAATTCAGGATAACGAAGCAGTTTTCAATAATAAATATGCTGTTGGTGTCTTTCGCTTTTTACAAACACTATACCGCGATGACTTTTTTTCAAAAGAATCAGAGGGTGCTTCTTCAGATGTATTTGTATCGCAGGCTATTGCAACAAAGTGGACAGGTCCCTGGGAAATTCAACACCTTAACAGTATTCCAAACTTGGGTTTCAAATACGGTTATTGTGATGAGATAGTTCCCGATGATCATAAAGGCCCGGTTTATACATATGCCGATCCAAAAAATATAGTGATATTTAATACATGCAAAGAGCCTCAAAAAGCATGGGAGTTTATCAAGACTATAATTGATAAGGAAGGTGACATGCTGTTATTACAGGTAACAGGACAGTTTCCAAGAAGGAAAAATTTATTGACCGACAATTATTTCAGTTCATTTCTAAAAGATAATCCTGCATTGTTGCCTTTTGTAAAACAATTATCATATTTAAAAGGTGATGATAATTCAGAATCTATTGTGGAAGTGCTCGATATTATTTCACAGGAATATGAAGCATGCGTTGTATATGGGAAAAAAACTCCTGAAAAAGCAATTGCCGATGCTGAGGCGGCAGTGAACGTTCTGCTTAAAAATGAAAACTGAATACAATTTTTTTATAAAATGTTCCAATTGAATAAACAGGATCTAAATAATTCGAAAAGTTTTGGTGATAAGGTAGTTCCCTCTCCTTTGGAAGTCCCGGTAGCTACAGGGAGGGGTGAGGTTTTGAATATTGGACTTGTTGGAGCAGGCGGATTTGCCGGTTTTGCTGCAAAAGCATTTTTATCAATTTCCGGCATAAATATTATTGCTATAGCAGACATTAATGAAAATATTGCCAAACAAATGGCTAATGATCTGAATGCAAAATCTTACAACAATTATGAAATTTTTTTAAAAGAACCTGGTATTGATCTTGTTTATATCGCTACACCACCTTTTGTGCATTATCAACAATCAAAAATGGCGCTGCTCGCCGGCAAACATGTTATATGCGAAAAACCTGCAGCTTTGAAATTAAGTGAGGCAGTAGAATTAGTTTCATTGGCAGCATCACTCAATCTGTTGTATGTAGTAAATCTGATGCAACGCTACAATCCATTGTATGATGTGGTTCATAAAATAATTAAGAAAAAAATACTGGGTAATTTTCTGCATGGTTTTTTTGAAAATTACGCCAGTGATGAGAACCTCGGTATTGACAATTGGTTTTGGGATGAAACAAAAAGCGGTGGAATATTTATTGAACATTGTGTGCATTTCTTTGATATGTTTTCGGGTTGGCTTGGAAATGGTGAAGTAGTTAATGCTGTACAAATGCAGCGACCGGGGATTCCTAAAAAAATAACTGACCGTGTACATTCAACCGTCATGTATAAAGAAGGCATAGTAAATTTTTATCACGGTTTTGATCAGCCAAAAATTTTAGACAGGCAGGAGATGAGAATACTGTTTGAGCATGGTGAAATTACATTGTATGAATGGGTTCCGGTAAAAATGAAGTTGCATGGATTGGTGACGGATGATGAACTAAAATCGTTAAAAGAATTAATCGGAGAAGTTGATGTCATTTATCACAACAAAAAACAAGCAGGAAATCAAACAGTAAAGGGAAGATTTAGTGAAATAAATTTTGATGACGAAATTACGCTCGAATGCGGCAATAGGGCAGACAAGCAAGACCGGTACCATGAACTTTTAACAAACATGCTTACCGATCAATGGAACTGGATCAGGGATCGCAATCATAAAAGAATCATAGATGGAAATAATGCAGTCGAATCATTACGAACAGCAGAACAGGCTACAAAAAGTGCAGTACATTTTTAATCATTAAACGCATGTATAGAGCCCTGACAGTTACAAAAAAGAGCAATTTCCAAAAGAGAAAACTATTACCGTACCTGCTGGTATCGCCTTACCTGCTTTTTGTAATTGTATTTGTTATATTTCCTGTACTGTTCTGTTTTTTTCTCACTTTCAATAAGTGGAATATTATTGCCCCGATGCATTTCATCGGGCTTAATAATTATTCCCGTCTGTTTCATGATCGTTTGTTCTGGAAAGCAATTGTAAATACGCTTCAATTTTTATTACTTCACATTCCATTACAGTTGGTGGTGTCATTATTCCTTGCCTACTTATTGAATCAAAAAATAAAGGCCGGATCTTTTTTTCGTGCATCTTTCTTTATGCCGGTTATCGTTTCCGGTGTGGTGGTAACAATCCTTTGGCAACAATTACTTGGCTTTGATTCTGGCTTAATTAACAGGATGCTGATGGAAACAGGAATGAATAAAGTTGGATGGTTGATAAATCCGGATATTGCCATTTATTCAATAGCAGTAATGGCTACGTGGAAAAATGTAGGATTGTACGTAATTCTTTTTCTTGTTGGCTTACAAACTGTTCCCACACAATACTATGAGGCGGCGAAAATGGAAGGTGCCACACGCTGGCAGCAGTTTTATCATATCACATTGCCTATGATTAACCCCACCATTTTTATGGTAGTAATCCTATCAACTATCGGCGGCTTTAATTTATTTATAGAGCCTTATATAATGACCGGAGGTGGCCCCCTTAATTCTACACTTTCTGCGGTGTTATATATTTATAAGCAGGCATTTCAATATTATAATATGGGCTATTCAGCAACGCTTGGTTTCTTCTATGCTATCATGATCATGAGTGTTGTCGTACTTCAGAAAAAATTTATTGAAAAAGAAATATAGTTATGAAGAAGATATCTATAAAAAAAATTCTAATGTACGCCGCACTTTCAATTGCTGCACTCACATTTATCTATCCTTTTTTATGGATGATTGGGGCTTCGTTTGCACCCATGCAGGAAATAGGAAGTATGACGCTATGGCCTTCTCATCCTACCTGGGGAAATTTTAAATTAATGGTTGATAAGATTCCGATCTGGCGCTCACTTTTCAATAGTTTGCTGGTAGCTTTTTTTACAACTTCATTGGTAATTATAACGGGTTCTGTTGTGGGATACGCCCTGGCTAAAATTCATTTTAGAGGTAAGCAATTGATATTTTATATAATTGTCTTTACCATGTCCCTGCCTTTCCAGGTTACACTAATCCCGAATTATATCACAATGGTTAATCTGCATTTAGTAGATACCTATTTTGCTTTGATCATTCCTTTTTCGGTTAGTGCCTTCGCGATCCTGATGTTCAGGCAGGCGTTCCAGGGATTACCACAGGCTCTAATAGATGCAGCACGAATGGATGGTTGTAATGAAACCGGAATTATATTCCGGATACTTTGGCCAAACATTAAACCGACAATTGTTACCGTTGCCATTCTCACTTTTATCGGGTCTTGGAACGAAGTGTTATGGCCACTCATTATTGTAAGAAACGAAAAGTTGATGACGATGCCGCAACTGGTAACCTTATTTGCAACTGGAGGAAGGGCGGATAGCCAGTTGGGAGTAAAGATCGCTGCAGCCGTGTTATTGGCGCTTCCGGTGATAATTGTATTTTTATTTTTTCAAAAGCATTTTATACAAAGCATGGCTTCGACAGGATTAAAGGATTGAAGGGTGAGAGGTTATGTTGGATGTATGATGTAATTGCTTATTAAATAGTAAAGGAAATAGAATAAAATAATGAAAGTGATAAAAGGAGACTTAAAATTATACGCGAATCCCTCTGCTGTTATAACACAATTTTTGCAATTGCCTGGTGAAGATAGAATCACCAATATTATTCATCGTGTAATGCAATTGGGTGATGATGAAGTTGAATTTATGCTTGAAAAATTAACGAAACAATTTGGATGGAGACATCGCAATATTGACTCAATTTTTTCGGATCATTTTAGTAGGATATACAAGCAATATAAAAATGAACTATTACTTTTTTCAGAAGATAAAAAATTATTACTCGGCGCTTATTTTACAAAAGAATATTCCATACAGGCCGCGGCATTATTCAATCCATCAATTGTTCCTCATCCGGATCAAAAAAACTTGCAGCACCAGGAACAACGATTTGTTATGAGCCTTAGGGCTACGGGTGAGGGCCACATTATTTCGATCGTTTTTCATACAGGGGTTGTGGATGCTCACGGAAACATACAACTTGATAAGTCTACGGAATATTTTACTCCTCTTAAAAAAAATGAAACCACAACATACACGAAAGACTTTATCAAAAAAAGGGCAACTTTTTTTAAGGGCTTTAAAATGGAATTATTTGATTCCCTTCCGAAACAATTTACGGCAACAGAAGCAAGAGATCTCATCAGTAAATTACCTGGCGAAAATTTGGTAAATCAATTCAACGAAATTCTTGATACAAATTATGACTTGGAATCTTCGTCGCATATAGCCCTCAGTGAAAGAGTCATCTTTCCCAATGCAAAAGCTGAAAGCATGGGAATGGAAGATGTACGTTTTGTAAAATTCATTGATGGTGAAAATTCCTGTTATTATGGTACCTACACGGCTTACAATGGTCACCTTATACAAACACAATTAATAGAAACGAAGGATTTTGATGTATTCAAAATAAGAACCTTGTATGGTAATGCAATATCAGACAAAGGCATGGCATTATTTCCGGAAAAAGTTAATGGGAAATATGTAATGATCTCCCGGCAGGGAGGTGAAAAAATGAATATCATGTATTCTGATGATTTGTACGTGTGGAATGAATTTCAAACTTTTATGGAACCGTTACACACATGGGAATTGGTTCAATTAGGAAATTGCGGTTCGCCGTTAAAAACTGATAAAGGTTGGTTGTTGTTTACGCATGGGGTGGGCGCTATGCGCACTTATGTCATCAGCGCCATTCTTCTCGATCTCAACGATCCCTCCATTATTGTAGGAAGATTAAGCAAACCCATACTTGAAGCAGATGAAGAAGAAAGAGAGGGTTATGTTCCTAATGTCGTGTATACCTGCGGCCTATTACTTCACGGCGATGTATTAATAATACCTTATGCCGTATCGGATTCTGCCACTTGTTTTGTAACAATCGAATTAAATGAAATTTTATTTGAACTTACTTCAAAATAAATCGCCATGAAAAATAGTATCCGATTTTTAGTTTGCTTCACTGCGATTATCTGTATGGCGGTTACGTGTAAGAAACAGGGTTCGGGAACCCAGGTAATTCAACCAAAGGACACATCATTGGTTAATCTAAGCCATTTGAATTACCTGTATGTTCCTGTTACTTTCACTGATGGAACCAATGCAGCCGGTGTATGGATTTACGCTGATGCTCCGAATTATACTTTAACAGCCGCTACTGGCGAAGGATATACTTGTGTCGACGATGTATCACGTGCAGCCCTGGTGTATCTCCGTAACAGTAACTTTTCTACCGATAGNNCAGATAAATACGATTGGACCTACGAGCATAAATAATCCTGAATGGTGGTCATGGAGGGCATTACAGGCTCTCACAGAAGGTACTCCTTTGGTTAAATCAAAAAATGCTCAGTTAGCCGGGAAAATGGATTATGCGGTAAACAAATTAGTCGCCGCATTAAAAATTGATTTGGTCAATCTTCCGGAAACTACAAAAATAGTAAGTGGTATAACTGTTCCTCAGTGGTTGCCTGCAGGAAGCGGTACCGATCAGTCGGCATTGCTTATTCTTGGCCTGATAGCGTATTGCACAAGTACCAATGATGCAATAATGACTGCGTATATAAAAAAACTTGCTGATGGGATTTCGCTAATGCAACAGGGAGATGCAATGCACTTCCCTTATGGAGCTTTCCTTAGCTGGGAAAATACGTGGCACGCCTACGGTAACGACCAGGCCTATGCTCTTTTAGATGCAGGTATCTTTTTAAGTGATCCTGCATATACTTCCGCAGCACTCACCGAAATAGATAATTTTTATCCCTGGATGCTACAAAATGGATTGAAAGCCTCATTTGTTGTGGCCAATAATGGAAGCGGTATACAACTTAGCAGTGAGTTAAGTTATGACCAGATCGCGTATGGGATAAGGCCCATGGTTTTTGCTTCAATTGAAGCCTACAAAGTAACAGGGTTGACCAAATATGCCGATATAGCCGGGCACCTTGCTGCATGGTTTCTTGGAGCAAATGATCTTAATCAAAATATGTATGATGTAACAACGGGCCGCGGTTATGATGGTTTATCATCAACCAGCATTAATGTCAATGCCGGCGCAGAATCAACTATTGAAGCATTGTTAACAATGGAGCGGGTCGGGAATTTTCCTGTCGTAAAGGCTGCATTGGACAAATACAAAAAGTAGCATTTTTTAAAATAGGGTGCAGGATTGCAAACAGCTGAATGTATGGATAACAGTTTAATTAAATCTGACCATTTGATTTTTACTCCGGGTGATGTAGATCTTACCCGATCTCCGTTAAGGAATGGATTAAAAGAAAGAACTTTTGTGCTGGGCGCTTTTAATCCTGGCTTATGCCGTTTGCCCAATGGTAATCTCCTACTGATGGTAAGAGTTGCGGAAGCTTTGTCGGAAGCGGTGTTTGATAATGAAGTTCGTTGTATAAGGTGGGATAAAGAAAACAACTATCTTTCTGATTCATGGCCTTTGGGACAGGCTGATATGAAGGATCCCCGGAGTTTTACCTTAAAAAGTTATGCATTTCCTGTTTGTGCGGTCACTTCATTATCCTGGTTGTTGCCGGTTGAATTAAATAAGGATGGTTCTCTTGTAAATAAAATCCATTACGATAAAATAATTTCTCCCCGGTTCACCAGCCAGGAATATGGAATAGAAGATCCCAGGATTTCGTTTATTGGCGACCGCTATTATATGACAACCTGTTGCGTAAGTTCCGAACGGCACTCAACTATTTTATATGTTTCTGATGATGGATTAAATTATAAATGCCTCGGTATCATTCTCGATCATCAGAATAAGGATATGTTGTTGTTTGAAGGCAAAATAAACAATGCTTATCATGCTTTGACCCGGCCACTGGGAAGTTGTTACTTCGCTTCTCATCCATCTTCCTTATACCATCCTGGCGCTGCTGTTCAGATGGCAACATCCCCAGATTTGTTGCATTGGAAACCCTGTGATGCTGCCTTCCTTCGTGCACGACGTTCCTCTTCGGCCAACATAAAAATTGGCGGCGGCACGCCACCTATGCTGACGGATGAGGGATGGTTAATGCTCTATCATGGTGTGGAGAATAAAAGTGATGTGGGGATTTACAGAACTTTCTGGGCGATTCTTGAAAAAGATAATCCATTAAAGATTTTATACCTGGAAGATACTGTTCCGTTACTTGAAGCAAACCCGGAACTTACAATGAATATTAGTGATTTGATATACCTGAATGACGTAGTTTTCACAACCGGAATTGCACAACATGAAGATGATTTCATTGTCGCGTCAGGCGAGTTGGACCTTGCCTGTCGTATCACAAGAATTTCAAAAAATTATTTTTCAAACGCACTTCATAAATAAACTTATATGGCAGAAGTTACTTTACAAAATATATCAAAAGTGTACGATGATGTTGATAAGGAACGTGGAAGGAAGAAGGCGGTTGAAGATATTTCATTTACAGTGAAAGATAAAGAATTTATGGTCATAGTAGGTCCCTCCGGTTGCGGAAAATCTACCCTTTTGCGAATGATTGCGGGACTTGAAGAAATAACGGAAGGCACATTAACCATTGACGGTAAAGGAATGAATGATCTCAGTCCGGGTGACCGGGACATTGCCATGGTATTTCAAAACTATGCATTGTATCCCCACATGACAGTTTACGATAACATGGCTTTTGGATTAAAGCTTAGAAAATATAGCAAGAAGGAAATTAAAGAGCGGGTAATGCAAACGGCCCAATTGCTGGAAATAGAATATGAATTATACCGTAAGCCAAAAACATTGTCCGGCGGACAGCGGCAAAGAGTAGCGATTGGAAGAGCCATCATCAGGAGGCCGAAAGTTTTTCTCTTTGATGAACCCCTCAGCAACCTCGATGCAAAGCTCAGAAGCCAGATGAGGATTGAGTTACAGAAACTTCATAGGGAGATAAACGCCACTATGATTTATGTAACGCATGATCAAACCGAAGCAATGACATTAGGGAACAGGTTGGCCGTTCTGAATAAAGGATGCCTTATGCAATTGGATACTCCCATGAATTTGTATAATACTCCCGATAACAGGTTTGTTGCAGGTTTTATAGGAACGCCGACTATGAATTTTATAAAAGGCATTCTTAAAAAAACGGGCAATTCTTTTTTCCTTGAAACATCGCCGGGATGTACTATTTCTTTAGGAGGCACCATCCCTGCAGCGGTTAAGGACAAGATTAATGATGAATTAGAAATGGGAATACGGCCCGAACGTATCATAGTAGCTAAAGAAAAAAATGAAAATTGTGTGTTTATTTCAGAAGTAACTGCCTTTGAAAACATGGGCAATGAGCAACTGATTTATCTATCGCTGAATGGCCAGGCATTAATAGCCAGGAGACCTGCCCAGGATTTAGTTGAAATAGGGACCACGCTTTTCCTGGGTTTTCCGGAAAATAAAATGCTTTTTATTGATGCTGTTTCAGGAAAGAT